>JBEGTA010000135.1:0-4092 GCA_041179665.1 Pseudomonadota bacterium | reverse complement strand
CACTCCTCAAGCCCCATGTCTGCGGGCAGCCGCCTGCACGCCGCCTTTGTGCCGCCTGTCATGGTGGTCACGGCCGACACCGCTGAGATGTCAGACATCTTGGCCAAGGCCCGCGCCTTTGCAGAGCCCCTGATTGCCAGCGAGGTGCTGGACACGGGCGAAAACATCTTGGTTCATGCCGATGCGGTGGCCGCCATCTTGGCCGAGATGGGGGGCTCGGTGGCGATGCAAACCGCCATTTATTTGGTCTATGCCTGCCCGCACCTGAACAAACCCGAAGAGGTCATTGCCAAAGCCTTTGGCCCCAATTTGGCTCAGTTGGCCATGCAAACCAACCAACTGGTGCATGTGCAAAGGTTGTCCAGAGCGTCTGAGGGCCACACCCAAGGGCCTGACAACACGCCGCTCAGCCCGCGCTTGCAAACCGAAAACGTGCGAAAAATGCTGCTCGCTTTCAGCCGCGATTTGCGCGTGGTGATGTTGCGTTTGGCCTCGCGCTTGCAAACCTTGCGCCACTTTGCTGCCACCAAAATGCCGGTGCCCCCCGCTTTGGCGCGTGAATCGTTGCAGGTGTTTGCGCCATTGGCCAACCGTTTGGGCATTTGGCAAATCAAGTGGGAACTTGAGGATTTGGCGTTTCGTTTTTTGGAGCCCGCCACTTACAAAGACATCGCCCGTTTGCTGGACGAAAAACGCACCGAGCGTGAGCGCTACATGGTGGCGCTGCGCCACCGTCTGCAAGATGCGTTGTCTGCGCAAGGCATTGAAGCCTCAGTGAAGGGGCGACCCAAACACATCTACAGCATTGTGCGCAAGATGCGCGGCAAATCGCTGAGCTTTGACCGTGTGTTTGATATTCGTGCCTTGCGGGTGGTCGTGCCCACGGTGGCCGATTGTTACCAAGTGCTCAGTTGGGTGCATGAGCAGTTCACCCCCATCGCCGAAGAGTTTGACGACTACATTGCCAAGCCCAAAGCCAATGGCTACCAGTCGCTGCACACCGTGGTGCGCGATGCCGATGGCGGCCCGATTGAAGTGCAAATTCGCACACAAGCCATGCACGAGCACGCTGAGCATGGCGTGGCCGCGCACTGGGCCTACAAAGAGGCAGGGGCCAAAGGCTACACCGGCGTTTCCGCCAACAGCGAATACGACACCAAGATCGCCGTGTTGCGCCAGTTGTTGGCCTGGGAGCGGGACTTGTCGGGTGCCGCGCAAGACACTGAGCCCGGCGCTGAAAAAGGCAGCGGCTTGTTTGACGACCGTATTTATGTCTTGACCCCTGAGGCGGCCGTGGTGGAGTTGCCCCAGGGCGCCACGCCGATTGACTTTGCTTACACCGTACACACCAATTTGGGTCACCGCTGCCGTGGCGCCAAAGTGGACGGGGTGATGGTGCCTTTGAGCACGACTTTGTCGAACGGTCAAACCGTCGAAATCACGGCCATCAAAGAAGGCGGCCCTTCGCGTGACTGGCTCAACCCTGAGTTGGGCTATTTGGCCAGCCCCCGCGCACGGGCCAAAGTGCGCGCTTGGTTCAATGCGCAAATCAGCTCTGAAACCATTGCGCGCGGCCGTGAATCGGTTGAAAAGTTTTTGCAGCGATTGGGCCGCACGGCCATTCGCTTGGAAGATTTGGCCAGCCAATTGGGTTTCAAGTCGGCCGAGGGTTTGTTTGAGGTGGTGGGCAAAGACGAGTATTCGCTGCGCAACATCGAGGTGTTGCTGAACCCCCCAGAGACCACACAAGAGCCAGAAGAGTATTTTCAAAAACGCTTCAAAGGGGCCTCGGCCCGCAAATCGTCGTCAGGCGTTTTGGTGGTCGGGGTGGACTCACTGCTGACCCAACTCTCGCGTTGCTGCAAACCCGCACCGCCCGATGCGATCAGCGGCTTTGTCACACGCGGCAAAGGCGTCAGCATTCACCGCCAAGACTGCTCTAACTTCCGAGAATTGGCAACGCGCCATGGCGAAAGGGTCATCGACGTGCGCTGGGGCGACGCCAAAGGTGCAGTTGCCGCGATGTACCCCGTTGACGTGGCCGTGGAAGCCTTTGACCGCCAAGGCTTGTTGCGTGACATTTCTGAGGTTTTTGCCAAAGAAAAGATGAATGTGATCGGTGTGCAAACCCAATCGGTCAAAGGCATGGCCTGGATGACTTTCACGGTAGAGATCAGCGACGCCGTCAGTTTGAACAAGGTGCTGGGCAGCGTTCGGGGCGTTAAAGGGGTCAAAGCAGCCCGCAGGCGCTGATGCCCCCTGCGCTGGCTGCGAGGGTAAGCGCCGTTTTTTGCTGGTATAATTCGAGGCTCAACAGGCGCGTAGCTCAGTTGGTTAGAGCACCACCTTGACATGGTGGGGGTCGCTAGTTCGAATCTAGTCGCGCCTACCAAATTCGGTAGGATTAAAAACCCGGTAAATCATTGATTTACCGGGTTTTTTTATGCCTGTCGTCCCAACAAGGATTCGATTTTGGAACGTCGCGACATGCTGCTGTCAGCCTTTCGCGTCCTAATGGGGCGTCGAATGCCTCGTGGCTTATCCATTAACATTCTCAATTCCTGTCAAATTTAACAATTCGGCAACTGTTGAAGTCTGCCGGTGATCACTCAAGTGCTCCATTCCATTCAAAAACGCATCGCCTTCCTGATCGGCGCGGTGACTTTGCTGTTGCTTTTGGTCGGCGGTTTAGGCGCCTATTTGCTGCAAGCCCTCCAGTCAGCCACAGACAAATCAGGACAACCCTTGCCTGCCGCGGTCGATCAGCCGTTCCTGGTGTTGGGCGGGGCCACGCTGTTGGCGGTGTTGGTGGGGGGCTTGTTGTGTCTTTGGGCTTTGCGCCCTGTGCAACGTGGCGTTCAAGCCTTGGCATTCGGTCTGTCGCAGGCCCAACAAAGTGGGCAGTGGCCTGCTTCGGTGTCTTCTTCCTCTTCTGCCTCTTCAACGCATGAGTTGGCCGAGTTCGCCAGCGTGGCGCAATCGCTCAACGAAATGGCGCGCTCGCAACGCCAAGTGATGGAGCAGGTGACGGCGGTCATGCAAGCCTTGGGCCGAGGCGATTCCTCGCAAACCATTTCGATTCAAGCCCAAGGTGACTTGGCCCATTTGGTGGATGCTGTGCATGCAGGCTTGGCGCATGTGCAAGCCGTGATGGCCGAGTTGCAGCGCTTCATTCACTTTGTGTACGAAGAAAGCCATGACATTGCAGATTTGAACCAGGCGCGAGCACGTCCAGCAGAGGCCCGCCAGCACGCCTTGTTGGGCCCCGCTTTGCAAAAAATGCTGACCGGTCACTCGCAGCTGCTGTCCACTGTGCACGACATGAGTCAAGTGGTGGAGAAAAGCTCGATCACCTTGGCGGATTTGTCTTGGCAGGCCAACACCATCAACAAAGAAATGAAAGCGTTGGCCACCAAAGGGGCGCAAATTGCGGCCTCTTCGCAGTCCCTCACACGCAACTCAACTCAAGTGAGTGCAGACGCTTTATCGGTGGCCCAGTTGGCTCAGCTGTCCAAAGAAAACTCGCAGTTGGGCCAAGTGGAGTTGCAAACCACCATCGAGGGCATGCGCGACATGGGCACCCGAACGCAAGTGGTGTCGTCCTCCATTACGCGTTTGCAGGTCAGCTCTGAGAAGATTGAGCACATTGTTCAGTTGATTCGAGACATTGCCGACAAGATCAATTTGCTGTCCTTGAATGCCGCCATCGAAGCGGCCCGCGCGGGTGAGCATGGCAAAGGTTTTGCGGTGGTGTCGGACGAAGTGCGCAAATTGGCCGATAAGACTTTTGCCGCCACCCGAGAAATTGACGAGAGCGTGAGCGGCATCATGAACGAGACGGGGCAAGCCGTCAGCAGCATGAACGAGCTGTTGAGTGATGTGCAGTCGAACGTGGGCAAGATTGAACAGGTGGGCTCGCGTCTGAATGGCATTTTGGATTCGTCCAGCGTGTTGTCCGATCAAATGGGCGGCATTGTTCAAGCCTCTGAGCAATCGGCCCAAGACGTGGCCAAGATTTCCCACTATTTGGTTGAAATTCAAGACGAGTTGGCCAGTTTTGGTTTGCGCATCGAATCGCAAGAGCGACAGACC
>JBEGTA010000134.1:0-2559 GCA_041179665.1 Pseudomonadota bacterium | reverse complement strand
GGGTTTCGACATGGGCGGTCATGTGGCGCAGCACCGACCATTCCCAGCAAAAGTTTTCCATGAATTGGCTGGGCAACTCCACCGCGTCCCACTCCACGCCGCTGATGCCCGAGACATCGCGTTCGTTCACTTGCGTGAGCATGTGGTGCAAGCCGTGGCCAAATTCGTGGAACAGGGTGATCACGTCGTCGTGCGTCAGCAATGCCGGTTGGCCGTTCACACCCTCAGCAAAGTTGCACACCAAGTGCGCCACCGGGGTTTGCAATTGGTCTGTGTCAGGCCGTTGCCAACGTCCACGCACATCGTCCATCCAAGCGCCGCCGCGCTTGCCTGAGCGGGCAGGGGGGTCGAGGTAGAACTGACCCACCAACTGACCTTGACGCTCGATGCGGTAAAACGCCACGGCGGGGTGCCACACCGGGGCTTGGTCGGGGCGGATCTCAACTTCAAACAAGGTCTCAATGATTTTGAACAGGCCGGCCAGTACTTTGGGGGCGGTGAAGTACTGTTTGACTTCCTGTTCGCTGAAGCTGTAGCGGGTTTCTTTCAGTTTTTCAGAAACATAGGGCACGTCCCACGCGTTGAGCGTACCGTTGAGGCCCAGTTCTTGACTGGCAAATGCGCGCAAATCGGCCAAGTCTTTTTCGGCAAATGGTCGGGCTTTGGTGGCCAGATCGCGCAAAAACGAAATGACTTTCTCCGGAGATTCGGCCATTTTGGGCACCACCGAGACTTGCGCGTAATTGTCAAAACCCAGCAAGCGCGCTTCTTCTTGGCGCAGCGCCAAAATTTCTTGAATCAAGGCAGAGTTGTCCAAATGCCGGGTGTCTTCGGGCGACTGGTCAGAGGCACGCGTGACATGGGCTTTGTAGAGTTGCTCACGCAAAGCGCTGCTGTGTGCAAACTGCATAACAGGCAGGTAAACAGGCATTTTGAGGGTCAGTCGGCATCCGTCTTTGCCTTCTTTTTCTGCCGCTTGGCGTGTCGCCTGCACCACGTCTTCGGGCACGCCTTTCAGCTGGTCCTCGCTGACATACAGGGCAAAGCTGTCGGTGGCATCGAGCGTGTTCTCGCTGAATTTTTGCGACACCTCGGCCAAGCGTTCTTGAATGGCGGCGTAGCGGGCTTTGGCCTCGCCTTGCAACTCTGCACCACCGAGCACAAAGGCACGCAAGGCGTTGGTGCGGGCCTGCTTTTGTTCGGCGTTCAATTGCGAGGCATCGATGGCTTTGTACTTGGCATACAAACGCTCATCGCTGCCCAAGCGGGTCCAAAATTCGGTCACGCGGGGCAGGGCCGCGTTGTAGGCGGCACGCAATTCGGGGGTGTCGGCCACGCTGTTCAGATGACTCACCGCGCCCCAAGCCAGCCCCAAGCGTTCGGTGGCCACGTCCAGCGTTAGCGCAATGGCTTTCCAGTCGGCTGGGAAATCGGCCGCCGTCACCGCTTCCAAGGCTTTTTCGGCATCGGCCAACAAGGCGTCCATGGCGGGAGCCACATGTTCCGGGGCAATGCGGTCAAAAAGGGGCAGGCCAGTGGGTTGGAGCAAAGGGTTGGTCATAGCGTTTCCAATTGAGCCCGTGGGGGTGTCTGTTTCAGATAGTGGCGCGATCGGCCGCTTCAAGGGTGTTCACCAACAACATGGTGATGGTCATGGGGCCAACGCCACCGGGCACAGGCGTGATGTAGGACGCGACTTGTTTCACCCCTTCAAAGTCAACGTCGCCGCAGAGCTTGCCCTCGTCATTGCGGTTCATGCCCACATCCAGCACCACAGCGCCAGGTTTCACCATGTCGGCCGTGAGCACATTGCGCTTGCCTACCGCCGCCACAATCACGTCGGCTTGCAGCGTCATGGCTTTCAGGTCGGGGGTGGCGCTGTGACAAATGGTGACGGTGGCGTTTTGTTGCAACAGCATCAGCGCCATGGGTTTGCCCACAATGTTGCTGCGGCCGATCACCACCGCATGTTTGCCCTTGAGTGGGTATTGAATTGATTCGAGCATCTTCATGCAGCCATAAGGCGTGCATGGCCAAAAGCCGGGCATGCCGGTCATCAAAGCACCGGCGCTGGCCATGTGGAAGCCATCGACATCTTTGGCTGGGCTGATGGCTTCAATGACTTTTTGCGCGTCGATGTGTGCGGGCAAAGGCAACTGCACCAAGATGCCGTGGATGCTGGGGTCTTGGTTCAGCGCCTCAACCCGGGCCAACAGGTCGGCCTCGGACATGTTGGCCTCGTATTTCTCGAGCACCGAATGCAGGCCGCTGTCTTCACACGCTTTGACCTTGTTGCGCACATACACCTGACTGGCGGGGTTGTCGCCCACCAAGACCACGGCCAAGCCTGGGGTCAGGCCTTTGGCTTTGAGAGCCTGCACGCGTTGGGCGACTTCGGAGCGCAATTGTTTAGACAGGGCGTTGCCGTCAATGAGTTGGGCGGTCATGTGTCAATATCAGAAAGGGTCGGTGATAAATGCAAAACGCCCGTCAGAGGCGGGCGTTTGCGTGTCAAGGTGGGTGTTCAGGCCTTGGGTGCGTTTTGCCCTAAGGCAATTT
>JBEGTA010000133.1:0-3388 GCA_041179665.1 Pseudomonadota bacterium | reverse complement strand
GAGGCGACCACCAAGTGGTTTTGCATGCGCAGTGCAGCGCTGAAGGTTTTTACAAACGCTCAGGCTTTGTGCCGCATGGCGCAATTTTTGAAGAAGCCGGCATTGCCCACATTGAAATGGTACGACCGCTCTAAGTATCGTTCCGAAGGCCTCAAATGTCGGCCAAAAGCGGATAGGGCAAGTCAACCAATGCGAGCTTTGGACCATCGGGCAAGCTGACTTGCCAGCCGCTGAGCTGGCTTTCGAGCGTGCCGCTCACGAGGGCGTCAAAGCCCTGGCCATCGGGTCTGGCCGCACTCAACACCACGGTGGCGCAAGCTTGCTCGGGGTCGGCAGGGGTGAACACTTCTTGGCCAGCCGCCAAGGCGACTGGACTGTGCACACGCGCTGTGCGCCGCTTCAAAGTGCCGCGAAACTGGCTGCGCGCCACCACTTCTTGGCCGGGGTAGCAGCCTTTTTTGAAGTTCACGCCCCCGACAGACTCATAGTTGAGCATTTGCGGCACAAACGCCTCAAACACCGGTTGGCTGACCAAAGTCACGCCACTCATGACTTCGCACCAGTGCCAAGTTTCAAGCGCCAACGCTGACCCGGAAGGCAATGGTTGATCGGCCGGAGCCAGCCACAGCGCTCGAGGCACAGAACGCTCGCCCAACACGGCGGGATACAAAGACACCGTGTGGGTGAGTCCTGCAACGTGGGTCTGCCAGGGCGCTGCATTGCCCACGGTGGCCTGGGCCCTCTCGCCCAACAAACCGCGCAAAGTCCATTGCGCGGTGGCGTCGCTGAGCTTGACCTTGGAGCGCAACACAAACATCGACAGACGCTTCAGGGTTTGGGCCAGCAAATCCAAACTGAGGACCAGCAGCACCGTGTCTGGGGCGGTCTTGACCAGCACAAAACTGGCTTGCATGCGGCCTTTGGCTGAGCAAAAAGCCGCCAAACGCGATTGCCCCACGGGCAACAACAGCACATCGTTGCTCAATTGGTTGTGCAAAAAGCTGGCTGCATCCTCGCCTTGGGCTTGGATCACGCCCCAATGGGGCAGGGCGCTGACCCCATTCAAAAGAGCCGGTGGGATCGTGCTGAAATCTGCGGGGGTGTTCATGTCGTGTTTCTGTCGTCGGGCAAGGCGTGAATTATCATCCTTCATCGATTGGACGATCTGAACAAGGACATGGCCGTGATCAAAGGCTTGAAGACATTACTGGCAATCATCTTGCTCCTTGGTTTGGCGCTCGGTGCAGGGGCTTTTTGGTGGTTAACCCAACCCATGGACACCCGACAGGCCACGCTTGATTTGTCCATTGAGCCGGGCACCTCGCCCAAAGCGATTGCCCAAGCGGTGGCCGATGCTGGTGCCCAAACTTCACCCACCTTGCTGTTTGCTTGGTTCAGGTTGTCGGGACAATCACGACAAATGCGCGCAGGCAGCTACGAAATTGCGCCCGGCACTTCGCCCAAAATGCTCTTGAACATGCTGGTAAGGGGCGAGGAAAGCCTGCGCAGCGTGACTTTGGTCGAGGGCTGGAACTGGCGCCAAGTGCGTCAAGCTTTGGCCAAAGCCGAAAACCTCAAGCCCGACAGCCGCGCCCTGAGTGACGAGAGTTTGATGGCCCAATTGGGTCGAGCTGGGGTCGCGCCCGAGGGCCGTTTTTATCCTGACACCTATGCCTACGCCAAAGGCGCCAGCGATTTGGCTGTGTTGCAGCGGGCCATGAAAGCCATGGACAAGCACGTGCAGTTGGCATGGGAGGCCCGCCAACCCGGCGTGGCTTTGAAGTCGGCAGAAGAGGTGTTGACGCTGGCCAGCATCATTGAAAAAGAAACCGGCAAAGGCAGTGACCGGCCGATGATTTCGGGGGTCTTCCATAACCGCCTGCGCATTGGCATGCGCTTGCAAACCGACCCGACCGTCATCTACGGCTTGGGCGAAGCGTTTGATGGCAACTTGCGGCGGGTGCACCTGACCACCGACAGCCCTTGGAACACCTACACCCGGGGCGGTTTGCCACCCACCCCGATTGCGATGCCCGGCAAAGCAGCGCTGATGGCAGCGGTGCAGCCGGCACAGACTTCAGCCTTGTATTTTGTGGCCAAGGGGGACGGCAGCAGCCAATTCAGCGCCACCTTGGACGAGCACAATCGCGCCGTGAACCGCTACCAGCGTGGTCAGAAAAACAACGCTGATTGAGCTGGTCTTGAGCCTGCGACAATCGGTTTTTTCCAAACCCCATCAGCAAAAATAAGCAACACATGACACGCGGTTTGTTCATTAGTTTTGAAGGCATCGACGGGGCCGGCAAGTCCACACACATCGAGCGCGTGGCCCAAATTTTTCGCGATGCCGGCCGCGTGCTGGTGTTAACTCGCGAACCCGGTGGCACGGCATTGTCAGAAAAATTGCGCCAATTGGTGTTGCACGACCCGATGGACGCGCTGACCGAAGCCTTGCTGATGTTTGCCGCGCGGCGTGAGCACTTGGTGCAGGTGATTGAACCCGCCTTGGCACGCGGTGAAGTGGTGCTGTGTGACCGATTCACCGATGCCACTTTTGCCTACCAAGGCGGTGGCCGAGGCTTTGACTGGCAGGTCTTGTCGCAGTTAGAGCAGATGGTTCAGTCTTTGCCACAGGGCGGCTTGCGGCAGCCTGATCTGACGGTGTGGTTTGATTTGGACCCCCAGATTGCCGCCGAACGATTGGCATCTGCCCGTGTGCCCGATAAATTTGAAGCACAGCCGACCGCATTTTTTGCAGCGGTGCGCGATGGTTATGCCAAGCGCATGGCTGAGGCCCCTGCGCGTTTTGCGCGCATCGACGCCGCGCAGTCAGTGGCGGCTGTGGGTGAAGACGTCGCCGCTGTCATGCAGGCTTGGCAGCAACGGGTGGCGGCATGAGTGGCGGCACGAGTGGCGGCACGAGTGCTGTGGTCAACGCACCCTGGATCGACCGACAGGCGACCGATTTGCTGGCCCAAAGGGGCCATGCTTGGTTGTTGCAAGGGCCATCCGGCTTGGGGCAATACGAGCTGGCCTTGGCGCTCGTCTCGGCCTGGTTGTGCGAGCAACCCACAGCCCACGGTGCTTGCGGCCACTGCGGCAGTTGTCACGCCATCCAAGTGCGCACCCATGCCGATTTGGCCGTGTTGATGCCTGAAACCGTGATGCTCGATTTGGGCTGGCCGTTGTCTGAAAAAGCCCAAGATGAAATTGATAAAAAAACCCGCAAGCCCAGCAAAGAAATCCGCGTAGACGCCATGCGCGATGCGGTGGAATTTGCCCAGCGCACCAACGCGCGCGGTCGCGGCAAAGCGGTTTTGGTGTTTCCTGCCGAGCGCATGAACACCATCACCGCCAACGCACTGCTCAAAACACTGGAAGAACCGCC
>JBEGTA010000132.1:0-6896 GCA_041179665.1 Pseudomonadota bacterium | reverse complement strand
GGAATGTGGCCCAGCTTGGAGGCAATCGCTGCCAACTCGGCACTGGCCAAAAACACGTTGGTGTTCTTGCCCAAGCGGTTGGGGAAGTTGCGGGTCGAAGTGGACACCACCGTCGCGCCTTCGCGCACTTGGGCTTGGTTGCCCATGCACAGCGAACAGCCGGGCATTTCGGTGCGGGCACCAGCTGCGCCGAAGTTGGCGTAATGGCCTTCCTTGATCAGCTCGCTCTCGTCCATCTTGGTCGGTGGCGCAACCCACAGCTTGACTGGTATGTCGCGGCTGCCGCCGAGCAGCTTGGCTGCAGCGCGGAAGTGGCCGATATTGGTCATGCACGAACCGATGAAGGCTTCGTCGATCTTGGTGCCGGCCACTTCAGACAAGAACTTGGCATCGTCCGGGTCGTTGGGGCAGCACAGGATCGGCTCTTTGATCTCGTTCATGTCGATTTCAATAACGTGTGCGTACTCGGCGTCTTTGTCGGCTTCGAGCAACTCGGGCTTGGCCAACCAGGCTTCGACTTTCTCGATGCGGCGCGCCAAGGTGCGGGCGTCGGCGTAACCATCGGCAATCATGTTCTTCATGAGCACCACGTTGGACTTCAGGTATTCCTCGACCGGCTCTTTGTTCAATTTGATCGTGCAACCGGCGGCCGAACGCTCGGCGGACGCATCGGACAATTCAAACGCTTGTTCCACTTTGAGGTTGGGCAAGCCTTCGATTTCCAAGATACGGCCAGAGAATTCGTTGATCTTGCCGGCCTTGGCCACAGTCAACAAACCTTGTTTGATGGCGTACAAAGGAATCGCGTGCACCAAGTCGCGCAATGTCACGCCGGGCTGCATCTCGCCCTTGAAGCGCACCAGCACGGACTCGGGCATGTCCAAAGGCATCACGCCCGTGGCCGCGCCAAACGCCACCAAACCGGAGCCTGCTGGGAAAGAAATGCCGATGGGGAAACGGGTGTGCGAGTCACCGCCGGTGCCCACGGTGTCGGGCAACAACAAACGGTTGAGCCAACTGTGGATCACGCCATCGCCTGGGCGCAGAGACACGCCACCACGGTTGCTGATGAAGGCAGGCAGTTCGCGGTGGGTCTTGACGTCCACCGACTTGGGATAAGCCGCGGTGTGGCAGAACGATTGCATGACCATGTCGGCCGAGAAGCCCAAGCAAGCCAAGTCTTTCAACTCGTCGCGGGTCATGGGGCCGGTGGTGTCTTGAGAACCCACGGTGGTCATTTTGGGTTCGCAGTAAGTACCGGGGCGAACGCCTTGGCCTTCTGGCAAACCGACCGCACGTCCGACCATTTTTTGGGCCAGCGTGAAACCGGCCTTGGTGGCCACAGGCGTTGAGGGCAAACGGAACACAGTGGAGGCAGGCAGCCCCAAGAACTCACGGGCCTTGGCTGTCAAGCTGCGTCCAATGATCAGGTTGATACGGCCACCGGCACGGACTTCGTCAAACAACACTTCGCTCTTGAGCTGGAAGGTGGTCACGGTTTCGCCATTGCGCACGATTTTGCCGTCGTAGGGCAGGATGTCAATCACGTCGCCCATGTTCAGGGCTGTCACGTCCACTTCAATCGGCAGAGCGCCAGAATCTTCTTGGGTGTTGAAGAAAATGGGGGCAATCTTGCCACCCAAAGTCACGCCACCAAAACGCTTGTTGGGCACAAACGGAATGTCTTGGCCGGTGGCCCAGATCACACTGTTGGTGGCCGACTTGCGGCTCGAGCCCGTGCCCACCACGTCGCCAACGTAGGCGACCAAGTTGCCTTTTTTCTTCAGGTCTTCGATGAACTGCATCGGGCCGCGTTTGCCGTCTGCTTCGGGTTTGAATGCAGCACCTTCGCGGGTGTTTTTCAACATGGCCAGGTAGTGCAACGGAATGTCAGGACGGCTCCAGGCATCTGGCGCAGGCGACAAGTCGTCGGTGTTGGTTTCGCCGGGCACCTTGAACACGGTGACGGTGATTTTCTTTTCCACTTCAGGACGGGTGGTGAACCATTCGGCATCGGCCCAGCTTTGCATGACTTCTTTGGCCTTGGCGTTGCCGGCCTTGGCCTTTTCGGCGACATCGTTGAAGAAGTCGAACATCAACAGTGTTTTCTTCAACGCTTCAGCAGCCACGGCCGCCACTTCGGCGTCGTCCAACAACTCGATCAGCGGGTGCACGTTGTAACCGCCCACCATGGTGCCCAGCAATTCGGTGGCTTTGGACTTGGAGATCAAGCCCACCTTGAGGTCACCGTGCGCCACAGCGGCCAAGAAAGAGGCTTTGACTTTGGCCGCATCGTCCACACCCGGAGGCACGCGGTGGGTCAGCAAGTCCATCAAGAATGCGTCTTCACCTGCGGGCGGCGCTTTGAGCAACTCGATCAGTTCAGCGGTTTGCTTGGCGTCGAGAGGCAGCGGCGGGATGCCAAGGGCTGCGCGTTCGGCGGCGTGTTCACGGTAGGCTTTCAACATGGTTTTTTCTCCGGTCAGTCAAAGTCAATAATTGGAAATGCGCCAGCTGTTCAATCTAACAGGCTGGGCAACGGGTTGGTTTTCATCTTTTCGCTAAAGGCCATTTGGTCAGGGTGTGCGCATTCGTCGGCCACACGGCGTCCCTTTTTTTCGTCCATCAGCATGGATTTGTTGGCCAACTGCAGCCAAACAGCCCCTGCTTTTTTGTCCTCTAGGCGCAGGGCTCCGGTGTTGGTGCGCACCGGGAACATGCGGTAACGGAACCCCTTGCCCTGCACATGAAAGTAGCCGGGCTGCGCCGCATCGGCTTCAACGCGAATGCTGGTGCCCATTTCGCAGGGCAACAGGCCTTGGTGAATTTGCTGCGCAATGGCCAAGTCATCGGCTGAAGCCTCGGGGCTCACAGGCGCCACGACAGCAGGGCTGGGATTATTGGGGCCGCGAGCGGCTGCCTTCACGTCTGCCTTCGCGTCTGGCTTGATGACGGCGCTGGCGCTGGCACTTGCCTTGGCTTGCGCATTCCCTTGTGCTTTAGCTTGTGACTGAGCTTGGGCCTTCGCTTCTGCATTGGCCCGGGCTTGCAGTGCAGCTGCGGCACTCGGCGGCGCAACTTTTTTGGCGGGAGCGGCAGGTGCGTTTTGGGCCGAAACCGGCCACGGCATCAACACGCCCATCAACACGCCCATCACCACCGCCAGGACCATCGCCATCTTTGCCGCCAGCAATGGCGCAAAACTGTGGGCCCAAGTCTGAGGTTTTGAGCGCATCGACATCATGACAACCCCACAGCCGAGGTGACGCCCATGGGGGCGAAAAACGGCTGCACTTCAGCAGGCAAACTGCGACCGGTTTGGTGCGCTCGCTCAATCAACTGCCAAAAAAAGCGGTAACTCGCGCGGTCATGCAATTGGCCTGCATGGCTGATGGGGGCCCATTGCGCTTGATGGGCGGCCAAGATGATCTCGCTGGCTTGGTCCACTTGCGCCTCGCTGGGGGCCATGGCCTCCAAGATCGGGCGAATTTGATCGGGGTGGATGCTCCACATGCGGGTGTAACCCAGCTCGCGTGAAGCTTTTTGTGCAGCCAAGCGAATGGCTTCAGTGCTTTTGAACTCGGTGACCACACAGTGCGAAGGCACTTTGCCGTGGGCGTGACAAGCACTGGCGATTTCAAGCTTGGCGCGTACCACCAATGGGTGGGTAAATTGGCCTTGCACCCCCATGCCATCGGCAGGAATGGCACCGGCATGGGCTGAGACAAAGTCCATCAAACCAAAACTGATGGATTGCACACGAGGGTGGGCGGCAATTTCAAATGCACGGTGCACAGCCGCCGGCGATTCAATCAGCACATGCAATGGCACATCGGCTGCATGCGCTTGGGCCAATGCGGCCTGAGCGCGATCCACATCGGCGACGGTCTCGACCTTGGGCACCATGATGTGGGACAAGACCCGACCGGCCGAGCCGGCAATTTGAGCCATGTCGGCTTCAAAACAAGGGTGGTCCACCGGGTGCACACGAACGGCAATGCGGGCACGGGGCGATTTGTCTTTCGCTGCGAGGGCCATTTCAGTGACCATCACGGCATGATCGGCTTCGCCACCGACAGGGGCGCCGTCTTCACAGTCCAGGGTGACATCAAAAACGCAAGTGCCAAACTCTTGCGTCATGTCGGCTTGCAGCTGCAAGCTTTTGAGCATCCTCGCGTGAACGCCGCTGTAGTGGTCACACACCGGAAGCTGAACGCTTGCGGCTTGTGCACCTAACAGGACGTCGCGAGGATGGCTCACTGAAGGTCTCTAAACAACCATCAGATCAAGTGGGCCACGCCCGCTTGCTCGTCGGTCAATTCTTTCAGCGTCTTGTCGATGCAGCCTTGGCTGAAGGCGTCAATTTCCAGACCTTCAACAACTTTGTATTGGCCGTTTTCGCAGGTCACTGGGAAACCAAACATGACGTCTTTCGGAATGCCATACCAGCCTTGCGATGGAATGCCCATGGTGACCCACTTGCCATTGGTGCCCAAGGCCCAGTCACGCATGTGGTCGATGGCTGCGTTGGCAGCAGAAGCGGCTGAAGACAAGCCACGCGCTTCGATGATGGCCGCGCCGCGCTTGCCCACGGTGGGCAAGAACACGTTGGCGTTCCATTCTTGGTCGTTGATCATGGCCTTGACCGACTCGCCTTTGATGGTGGCAAAGCGGTAGTCGGCGTACATGGTGGGCGAGTGGTTACCCCACACGCACAACTTCTCGATGTCAGCCACGGCTTTGCCTGTTTTGGCCGCGATTTGCGACAAGGCACGGTTGTGGTCCAAGCGCAGCATGGCGGTGAAGTTGCCGGGCTTGAGGTCAGGCGCGGCCTTCATGGCGATGTAGGCGTTGGTGTTGGCGGGGTTGCCGACGACGAGAACTTTCACGTCGCGCGAAGCCACAGCGTTCAAGGCCTTGCCTTGGGCGGTGAAGATGGCGCCGTTGATGGCGAGCAACTCGGCGCGCTCCATGCCGGGGCCACGTGGGCGCGAACCCACCAACAAGGCGTAGTCAGCGTCTTTGAAAGCCGTCATGGGGTCGCCGTGGGCTTCCATACCGACCAACAAGGGGAACGCGCAATCCTCGAGTTCCATCATCACGCCGCGCAGGGCCTTTTGCGGACCTTCAACCGGCACTTCCAGCAATTGGAGAATGACGGGCTGGTCTTTGCCCAGCATCTCGCCAGAGGCGATGCGGAACAACAATGCGTAGCCAATTTGACCTGCAGCGCCGGTAACGGCCACGCGGACGGGTTTTTTGCTCATGGTGGAAACTCCAAAAGTGTTGAAAACAAGGGTCGCAGGCCTGACCGACAACGGTTGTCAGCAGAACTGTCCGGCGTACCGGACCCGCGCATCAAATCCAACCCATGTTGGGATGACCGCAAGCAAACAGCTGCGAAGTGTACCCTCGAAAACCCTGATTCGTCAATTTGTCTTATGTCTTATATAAGATATGATAGCGACCCTGACCCGCACCTGACTTGCGGGCCAATTTCAAGCCCATGAACTCAACTTCGCCCCTGGTAGACAGCAGCTTTCCGGATGCCGACGCATCGACGCTGACGCCCGCCTTCAGCCCGCTTTACCAGCAAATCAAAGGCTTGATCCTGAAAAGCCTCCAATCGGGCGAGTGGAAGCCTGGCGAGTCCATCCCCAGCGAAATGGATCTGGCCGCGCGTTACCGGGTCAGCCAAGGCACCGTGCGCAAGGCCATCGACGAGCTGGCGGCAGACAACTTGCTGGTGCGCCGCCAAGGCAAAGGCACCTTTGTCGCGACGCACGCAGAACAGCACGTTCAGTACCGTTTCTTGAAGTTAGTCCCTGATCGGGGTAATTTAGACTCCGAAGGACCCGCCCAGCGAGAAATTGTCGACTGCAAGCGCCTGCGCGCCAGCGCCGACATTGCCCGCGCACTGGCCCTCAGAACCGGTGACGCAGTTTTGCAGGTTCGGCGAGTTTTGTCGTTTGCGGGCGTGCCCACCATTTTGGAAGACCTGTGGCTGCCCGGCGGCCCCTTCAAGGGCCTCACGGCCGAGCGCTTGGCCGACTACCACGGCCCCATGTACGCCCTGTTTGAAACCGAATTTGGCGTGCGCATGGTCCGCGCCGATGAAAAAATTCGCGCCGTCTTGCCCGATGAAGCCCAAAGTCATTTGCTCAAAGTGAGCGCTGGCACACCTTTGTTGAGCGTCGAGCGGGTGGCTTTCACCTACAACGACACCCCCATGGAGCTGCGGCGCGGCTTTTACAGAACCGAAAGTCACCACTACCACAATGCCCTCAGTTAACCCCTTTGGCATGCGCCCCATATGCCCCAGCGCAGTTCATGTGCAATGCTGGTGTCAGTTTGTTGCGCTGCAATAGAATCCACTCGTCTGTCATCCCATCACGAACGCGTTATCTCCAGAAAGTACCTCAATGACCGAACTCTCTCGAAAGCGGCCTGAATTCCGCAACATCAACGCCCTGAAAGACCTGCCAACGTACCGCCTGCCTGTCGCGGGTATCGTGTCCATCCTGCACCGCATCAGCGGATTTTTGATGTTTGCGCTGATGCCTCTCATCATTTGGATGTTTGACAATTCCATCACTTCCGAGATTTCTTTCGCTAAATTTGCTGCCGCTTTCAATGTGGGCCTGGGTTTTGTACCGGGTTGGTTCATGAAATTGGTGGCATTGGCCCTGATCTGGGCTTATCTGCACCACTTTATTGCGGGTTTGCGCCATCTGTACATGGACGTTTGCCACGCCGTCACCAAAGAATTTGGCAAATCCTCGGCCATCGTCACATTGGCCCTCAGCCTCGGTCTGACCGCCGTGTTGGGCGCCAAGATGTTTGGTCTGTACTGATCAGCCCCCAGAACAACGAGAAGGAAACTGACCTATGTCCGT
>JBEGTA010000131.1:0-5920 GCA_041179665.1 Pseudomonadota bacterium | reverse complement strand
CTGCCTGCTTTCAGGCCCAACTGGGCCAAGGCGTTGGCCAGTTGGCGTGCGCGCTTGGCGGCTTGGGCATAGGTGGTGCGGTGCAGTGGGCCGTGCGTTTCACGCGAGACGATTTCTTGCTCGCCAAACTGGGCGGCACCGTGTTCAAGAATGCCTGAAATGAGCAGGGGGCGGTTCATCATGAGGCCGGTTTGGGGCATGGCGTGTCTCCAGTGGGTGTTGTTTTAAGCCTGCAGTGCCGCGTACACGAGGTTGCGGAACAAGGGCCGATAGTAATCGCGTTGGTTAGGCGCTTGAATGAGCAGCATGGCGTACATGTCGAGCACAGGGTCGACAAAAAAAGTGGTGCCTGCGATGCCGCCCCAGTAGTAAAGACCGACCGAGCCTGGCACAGGTGACAAGCCGAGATGCGTGCGCACAGCAAACCCCAAACCAAAGCCATGGCCGGGCGGTAACAAGGTGCCATCGGCAGGGATGTTGCCCAAGTGGTCACTGGTCATGTAGTCCACCGTGTGCGGACTCAACAGGCGCACCCCGTTCAGTTCGCCCTTGTTGCGCAGGCATTGCAAAAATCGGGCGTAGTCCAAAGCCGTGGACATCAGACCGCCGCCACCGCTTTCCAGAGCGGGCACTTGGCGCGGCTCGATCACCTGCATGGGAATGCCCCCATCGGGGTCGTGAGCAAAGGGTTCGGCAATGCGGTGTTCTTCTTCGGGCAAAACCCAAAAACCGGTGTCGGTCATGCCCAAGGGCTCGAAAATTTCTGCATGCAAAAAGTCACCCAGCGATTGCCCGGTGACCACTTCGATCAGTCGCCCCAACACATCGGTGGCGCGGCTGTAGGCCCACACACTGCCGGGCTGAAACATGAGCGGAATGGACGCCAGGGTGTTTGAAAACTCTTCGTTGTTGCGCTCGCGAGACGCCAACTTGTGCTGGTTGTATTGCTGCTGCACCTCTGAGTCGCCCAAAAACTCATAGGTCAAACCTGCCGTGTGGCGCAGCAAGTCTTGCACGGTGGCAGCTTGTTGCGCAGGCACCAAGCCTTGCGCTGTGGCCACTTGGGGGTGGGCATATTCGGGCAGCCAGCGGCTCACCGGGTCGCTGATCAACAACTGCCCGCGCTCGACCAACATCATGATGGCGACCGACACCACCGGCTTGGTCATGGAGTAAATGCGAAAGATGCTGTCGGTGCGCATGGGCGCACCCGTGGCTGGGTCTTGCACGCCCACGGCCTCGAGTAATCCAATTTGTCCGTGCCGGGCGATCAGGGCCACCGCACCCGGCAGCCGACCACTGTCCACCTCGCGCTTGAGCGCATCCATCAGCCGCTGCGTGCGATCGGGGCACAGGCCCACATCGGCAGGGAGACGGGTGGGCAATGGGGTGTGGCGGGTCATTGGGCGCTCCTTAAAAAAGCGTTTTTACACCAATGACCCCTTCAGCCTGTCACCCAAGCATCCGTGCCAAATAGTGCCCGGTGAAACTGGCCTTGTTTTTGGCCAATTGTTCGGGCGTGCCTTCGCCCAACACGGTGCCGCCGCCAGCGCCGCCTTCGGGACCCATGTCGATCAACCAGTCGGCGGTTTTGATGACGTCCAGGTTGTGTTCAATGATGACGATGGTGTTGCCCGCATCGCGCAGTTGGTGCAGCACTTTCAACAACAAAGCGATGTCGGCGAAGTGCAAGCCGGTGGTGGGCTCGTCCAAGATGTAGAGCGTCCGGCCGGTGTCGCGCTTGGAGAGTTCGAGCGCCAGTTTGACGCGCTGGGCCTCGCCGCCCGACAAGGTGGTGGCGCTTTGGCCAAGGCGAATGTAGCTCAGGCCCACATCCAGCAAGGTTTGCAACTTGCGGGCAATGTTGGGCACCGCGCTGAAGAACTGGTGCGCCACTTCGACCGTCATGTTCAAGATCTGAGCGATGTTCTGGCCTTTGTATTGCACTTCCAGCGTTTCGCGGTTGTAGCGCATGCCGTGGCACACGTCGCAGGGCACGTACACATCGGGCAAGAAGTGCATCTCCACTTTCACCATGCCGTCGCCCTGACAGGCTTCGCAGCGGCCACCGGCCACATTGAAGCTGAAGCGTCCAGGGCCATAGCCTCGCTCGCGGGCGGCAGGCACCTCGGCCATCAACTCGCGAATGTGCGTGAACAAGCCGGTGTAGGTGGCCGGGTTGCTGCGGGGGGTGCGGCCAATCGGCGATTGGTCCACGTTGATGACTTTGTCGAAATGCTCCAGCCCGTGGATGTCTTGGTGCGCTGCAGCTTCGTCGTGGGCGCGGTGAATGTGGTGTGCAGCTGCGGCGTAGAGCGTGTCGTTCACCAAAGTCGACTTGCCCGAACCCGACACACCGGTCACGCAGGTGAGCAGCCCCACAGGAAACTTCACATTCACGCTTTTTAAATTGTTGCCGGTGGCGCCGATGATTTCGATGCAGTCTTTGCCTGGCTTGTGGCGCTTGGGTACCTCAATTTTTTTGCGCCCCGACATGTATTGCCCCGTCACCGATTCGGGCGCTGCCAAGATGTCGGCGCAGGTGCCTTGTGCCATCACGCGGCCACCGTGCACGCCAGCGCCGGGCCCCATGTCGATGATGTGGTCGGCCACGCGGATCATGTCTTCGTCGTGCTCGACCACCAGCACGCTGTTGCCAATGTCGCGCAGGTGTTGCAGCGTGCCAATCAGTCGGTCGTTGTCGCGTTGGTGCAAGCCAATGCTCGGCTCGTCCAGCACATACATCACGCCCGTGAGGCCCGAGCCAATTTGGCTGGCCAGTCGAATGCGCTGCGACTCACCCCCCGACAGGGTGTCAGCGCTGCGGTCAAGGCTGAGGTAGTTCAAGCCTACGTCGTTCAAAAACTTGAGGCGTAAGGCGATCTCGCGCACCACTTTGTCGGCAATCTCGGCTTTGGCGCCATGCATTTTGAGGCTCTGGAAATACTGTTGCGATTCGCCGAGCGTGATGTGGCTGATTTCGTAAATGGCGCGCGACTGCGGCCCTTCGCCAATGCGCACATGGCGTGCCTCGCGCCGCAAACGGGTGCCTTGGCAATCGGTGCACGCTTGCATGTTGCGGTAACGCGCCAGGTCTTCGCGCACCACCGCCGAGTCGGTCTCTCGGTAGCGCCGCGTCATGTTGGGAATGATGCCTTCGAAGGGGTGTTTCTTGCTGATCTTTTTGCCCTGCGACGCGCCTGACTCCATGACATAGCTGAACTTGATTTCTTCTAATCCAGAGCCATTCAACAAGACCTGTTGGTGAATGGGCGCGAGTTTTTCAAACGGCGTTTCGATGTCGAACTGGTAATGTTTGGCCAGGCTCTCGAGCATGCTGAAATAAAATCCATTGCGGCGGTCCCAGCCTTTGATGGCGCCGCTGGCCAGACTGAGCGAGGGGAATGCCACCACGCGCTCGGGATCGAAAAACGCCATGCTGCCAATGCCATCGCAACTGGGGCAGGCGCCCATGGGCGAGTTGAACGAGAACAGGCGAGGCTCCAACTCGCTGATGGAATAGTTGCACACCGGGCAAGAAAATTTGGCATTGAACAAATGCTCGGTGCCGCTGTCCATCTCCAAGGCCACGGCCCGGTGCTCGGCCAATTGCAGCGCGGCTTCAAAGCTTTCGGCCAAGCGCTGGCGCAGCGCATCGCGGGCACTGCCTTTCACTTTTTCGTCTTCTTCCGAGCGGACTTTGATGCGGTCCACCACCACGTCAATGTTGTGCTTTTCGGTCTTTTTGAGGCTGGGCAGGTTCTCCACTTCGACGATGTGCCCGTTGATGCGAAAGCGCACGTAGCCCAGCGCCTGCATTTGCTCAAAAACTTTTTCGAACTCGCCTTTTTTCTCGCGCGCGATGGGCGCCAAGATCATCAGCTTGGTGTCCTCGGGCAAGGCCAGCACGGCATCGACCATTTGGCTCACGGTTTGGGCTTGCAGCGCCAAATTGTGGTCGGGGCAATAGGGGGTGCCGGCGCGCGCGTAAAGCAGGCGCAGATAGTCGTGAATTTCGGTGACGGTGCCCACCGTCGAGCGCGGGTTGTGGCTGGTGGCTTTTTGCTCGATGCTGATGGCGGGCGACAGCCCTTCAATCAGGTCAACATCGGGTTTGTCCATCAGTTGCAAAAACTGGCGCGCATAGGCCGACAAACTCTCCACATAACGACGCTGGCCTTCGGCATACAGCGTGTCAAAAGCCAAGCTGGATTTGCCCGAACCCGACAGCCCGGTGATCACCACCAGCTGGTTGCGTGGAATGTCCAGATCGATGTTTTTCAGGTTGTGGGTGCGCGCGCCCCGCACGCTGATGTGCGATTGCCGCAGGGCCGCTGCCAAATACCGCGCGTCTTGGGGTTCTTCGGGCAAAAGAGGAGAGTCAACTGGGTTCACGGTGGGCGGCCAAATCAGCAAAACCTTTGATTATCCCCGTCGGCGCTGTTGGGGGTCCAGGCGCTTGTTCAATCGGGGACAATCCCCCTTTTTCCGATCTCTTTTTCTGATCTTTCTTTTTGGCTGTTCTGTGTGACCGAATCCCCCGATAAGCAAGCTGCTCTTGCCTCGCTTGCCATGACCCCAACCGAGTGGCGCGCCTGCACGTCTTTGGCCGGCATTTTTGCCTTGCGCATGCTGGGTTTGTTTTTGGTGTTGCCCGTGTTTGCCCTCGAGGCACGCAAATACCCCGGCGGCGATGACCCGGCTTTGCTGGGTTTGGCCATGGGGATTTATGGCTTGACGCAAGGGGTTTTGCAGTTGCCGTTTGGCATGGCGTCAGACAAATTTGGCCGCAAGCGCGTGATCTTGTTGGGCCTGATTATTTTTGCTTTGGGCAGTTTTTGGGCCGCCGCAGCGACCGATTTGACGGGCTTGCTGTGGGGCCGCAGTTTGCAAGGGGCCGGGGCGGTGTCGGCCGCGGTGACCGCCTTGCTGGCCGATTTGACCCGCGATGAGGTTCGCACCAAAGCCATGGCCATGGTGGGCGCCAGCATTGGCCTGATGTTTGCCCTGTCCTTGGTGGCCGCACCTGCGCTGGCCTCGGTGGTGGGCTTGTCGGGCCTGTTTGTCTTGACCGGGGTGTTGGCCTTGCTGGGCATTGCCGTGGTGATTTGGGGTGCACCTCCAGCGCCGGCCCAAATGAAAGACGCGGCTCGGGGCGGCTTACGCGATGTGTTGCGGCATGCGGGCTTGATGCGGCTTAATTTTGGGGTGTTTGTGCTGCATGCGGTGCAATTGGCCATGTGGGTCGCCGTGCCCGCCATGTTGGTGCAGGCTGGTTTGCCCAAAGAGGCCCATTGGCAGGTGTATTTGCCTGCGGTGTTGGGTTCTTTTGTTTTGATGGGCGGGGTCTTTGCCATGGAGCGGCGCGGCCACCTGAAAAAAGTGTTTTTAGCCGCCATTGCCGTGATTGCGCTGGTCCAAGTGGGTTTGCTGGTGGCCTCAACCGGTACCACCAGTGTGATGGCGATGGCGGGACTTTTGTTTGCATTTTTCTGTGGCTTCAATGTGCTGGAGGCGACCCAGCCCAGCATGGCCTCTCGCATGGCACCCAGTGCTGTGCGGGGCACCGCCTTGGGCATTTACAACACCCTGCAGTCATTGGGCTTTTTTGTGGGCGGTTGGCTGGGCGGCTGGCTGGTCAAAAATTGGGGCAGCCCGGCCTTGTTTGCGTTCTGCGCGGTGGCCATGTGGGTGTGGTGGTTTGTAGCCTTGCCCATGCAGGCACCGGGGCGTGCGCCTGCCGTTCAAGCGGGCGTCTAAAAGCCGCATAATCTGAGTCTTATCGAGGAGTTTTCATGGCATCCGTCAACAAAGTCATCATCGTCGGCAACTTGGGCCGCGATCCCGAAACCCGCTACCTGCCCTCGGGCGATGCTGTGAGCAACATCAACGTGGCCACCACCGACCGCTACAAAGACAA
>JBEGTA010000130.1:0-6264 GCA_041179665.1 Pseudomonadota bacterium | reverse complement strand
GAGCCCCCTAAAGAGTCGTTCAAGACCAGGACGTTGATAGGTCAGGTGTGGAAGCGCAGTAATGCGTTAAGCTAACTGATACTAATTGCTCGTGCGGCTTGACCCTATAACTTTGATCGTTCATCGATCAAGGCTGTTATGCCAAGTTGACGCATTCAAAAAAGGCTGAAAGGCCGAGCGAAAGCTCAAAAATCTGATTCCGAGCTCTATGAATTTGTTGATCTGATGAAAATCAGATTGACGCCAAGTTATGCCTGATGACCATAGCAAGTTGGTCCCACTCCTTCCCATCTCGAACAGGACAGTGAAACGACTTAGCGCCGATGATAGTGCGGATTCCCGTGTGAAAGTAGGTCATCGTCAGGCTTTTACAGCAAGAAACGCCCCACCTGATGGTGGGGCGTTTTCTTTTTGGGCGCTCAAAAAAGCAGGCTCAATTAAGCGTCCATGATCACCTGATCTTCCATGGTGATGACGCCGCTTCTCAACAACTCGTTCAACATCATGTTGATCCAAGTGCTTAAGTTGAAACCAGCACCGAAGCGTTGGTGAATTTCCTGGATGTAAGGTACTTTGTGTGCCCATTCAACAAATGCGCCTTGGCTGATTTGGCCGAATTCCATCATTTTGAATTTCAACAGCACTTTTGCGCCATAGCGCGCATGCTTTTCTGGGTTCAATGCGAAGGCATCCAATTTGCTGCGCGCTGAAGATAAAGCGGTGGGTAAATCGCTGAACAACGAGCCATGCCCGGGAATAACGACAGAGGGATTGAGGCGTTCAATCAGGTCGAGCGTTTGAGCAACTTCGTCAAAGGCTCCGAGTCCTTCCAATTCAGGGAACACCACGCCGAATCCGTTTTGCCAAAGTGCATCGGCAGAAATCAATATTTTGTGCTCTGGCGCAAATAAGATAACCGAATGCGGATCGTGCCCAGGGGCTGCGTGGATTTCCCAAGCCGTGTTGGCCCATTGGTACTCTTCCCCAGGCTGAAGTATTCCCGTGTAATGAAAAGTGGGGCAGTTTTGGCCAGTGGCAACATAACTCAATGAAGATTCGTTCCACGAACTGACATGCGTTGACAAACCTGGGGGGATGCGTGTTTGCAAATTTGGGAATTGCATTTGCAAGGCGTGGTTACCACCACAGTGATCGCTGTGCAGATGTGTATTGACCAACAGGTCTAACGGACGGCCCTCCAATGCTTCATTGACCAAAGCCAAAGTCTGGGCTTGGTGTTTGACATAGCCACTGTCAATCAGAGTGGCATGGTCCTCATCACACAAAAGAATGTTGTTGGCCGATAACCAGCCGCGCTCAAAAACAGAAACGCCCTGAGGTAATCGGATCGCTTGCATTCGGTAGGTAAGGAAATCAATTGTTGCTGCGCAATTCACGCCGTAAGATTTTGCCTACGTTGGATTTCGGAAGTTCGTCGCGGAATTCAATGTACTTGGGTCGTTTGTAACCCGTTAAGTTCTCATGGCAAAAACGAGCCACCGCTTCTTCGGTCAACAAAGGATCATTGCGCACCACAAAAACTTTGATGGTTTCGCCTTGCATGGTGTCGGCAATGCCCACGACAGCGCATTCGACAACACCTGGGCAGGTGGAGATCACATTTTCGAGCTCGCTCGGGAAGACATTGAAACCGCTGACGATGATCATGTCCTTTTTGCGATCCACGATCCGAGTGAAGCCCTCGGTGTCCATGATGCCGATGTCACCCGTACGCATGAAGCCGTCAGCCGTAAATGTTTTGGCGTTTTCTGCCGGTTGGTTGTAATAACCCGTCATCACATTGGGGCCGCGGATACAAATCTCACCAGAACTGCCGACGGGCAAGCTTTGGCCATCGTCGTCTTTGATCGCAATCTCAATACTGGGCAATGGCAGGCCAATGTTGCCGCTGAAATGCTTCTGGGTGACCGGGTTGTTGGTGCCAATGGCACACGTTTCACTCATGCCCCAGCCTTCAATCATGGCGCTACCTGTC
This sequence comes from Pseudomonadota bacterium, assembly GCA_041179665.1. GTDB lineage: Bacteria > Pseudomonadota > Gammaproteobacteria > Burkholderiales > Burkholderiaceae_C > Limnohabitans_A. The sequence goes on along the minus strand of JBEGTA010000130.1, from coordinate 4,268 downwards.
GCAGATTGCCAATGACGCGCCGTCCCTTCAGACGCGGCCATACCCCCCGCCTGCGTTAACTTCAAAGAAGAAAAGTCAATGGTCTTGAACATGGGGTGTTGCATCAAGGCATTGAACAAAGTGTTGACGCCGGGCAACATATGAAAGGGGCGCTGCTTGAGCACTTCGATAAATTTACCGAAATCTCGGGGGTTGGGAACAAGGGTCAAGTGAGAGCCTTGGCGTATGGCCAGTAGACACAGCGTCAAAGCAAAGATGTGGTAAAGAGGCAGGGCGGCAATGCTGTTGATTTTGCGCAAATCGCCAATGCTCGAAAGTGCGGGCGTGAACCACCCTTCCGCCTGCAAAATTGCCGCCACGATATTGCGATGCGTTAACACCGCACCTTTGGACAATCCTGTGGTGCCACCGGTGTATTGCAAAAATGCAATGTTGTCCAAAGTTTGGACGGTCGGCTTGAGCGACATTTGTCGGCCTTGCGCAATGACCTTTTTAAACGACGTGACGGTTCTGCCGCCGTCTAAGGGCAGTTCAAATTCGGGGACCATTTTGGCCAAGTGGCGGACCGCAAATGTCATCCAACGGCCATACCAGGGGCCGAGCAGGTCACCGATGGAGGCCAGCACCACGTGCCGAATGGCTGTTTGCTCGATCACCTCCTGCAAAGTGGCGGCAAAGTTCTCAAGAATCACAATGGAGGTGGCACCAGAATCTTTCAGTTGGTGTTGCAACTCCCTGGCGGTATAGAGTGGGTTGACGTTCACGCAGGTATAGCCCGCACGCAAGATGGCGCACATGGTCACGGCAAATTGCGGCAAGTTAGGCAACATGATCGCAACCCTGCTGCCGGGCTCCAGCCCTTGGTCTTGCAGCCACGCACCCATGGCCCTTGAGAGCGCATCGAGCTCTCTGAAGGTCATCCAGCGCTCCATGCAAACAGAAAATGGGTTGTCCGCATGGTCACGGAAAGCCGTTTCCATCAAATCGGTCAGGCTGCTGTATTGGTTCGGGTCCACATCATGCGGGACGCCTGGGGGGTAATTCTTCAGCCAAATACGTTCCATCGAATCGTTCTCCTCAATCAGCACATTGTGGACAACTGAGCAGCAAACTGTGATCGGGCAATTCCCCATGCGGCCCCAATTTCGTCTCTCAGGCGACAAATGACCCGTCAAGACAAGGGCGTCGGTTTGAAGGCAAAATAAGGGAAAACCCGAGTAATTGCATGACATCACCCACCACGACAACCCCTGGAATTTGGCGCCAACTTTGGCGCCGTTGGGTCGCGGGTGTCAAACCCTCAGAGGCCGGTGTTGGGCCACACCAAGCCCCCAGCAAAGGATGGATACCCATTCGGGCATTGGCACCACGACACAAGCCGCGCATCTTGAAGCACTTGTTGGCGCTGGAGCCCCATGACCGCTATTTGAGATTCGGCTATGCGGCAACCGATACACAAATTGAGCGGTATGTCTCGGGTTTGAACTTTGAGCGTGATGAAATCTTCGGTGTTTTCAATCGCCGCTTGGCCCTCGTGGCCATGGCCCACATGGCCATTTCTGTGGATCCCCAATATTCGACCTGTGCAGAGTTTGGTGTGTCAGTGGCCACGCATCAACGTGGCAAGGGCATTGGGAGTCGACTCTTCAGCCATGTGATGGTTATGGCGCGCAACGAGGGGGTGAACCTCTTGTTCATCCATGCGCTCAATGAAAATGTGGTGATGCTCAAAATTGCACGTAACGCCGGGGCTCGGGTAGAGCGAGACGGCACTGAAAGCGAAGCGTTTTTGGTTTTACCAGAAGCCACTTTGGACAGCCAGTTAAGCGGCTTGGTGCAAGAGCAAATGGCCGAATTGGACTATCACATCAAAAACCAAGCGATGCAGTTTCGGGAGTGGTTAGCCACCGTCCAAGAGATACGCCAGGGGGTTCGCGACGCTCGCAGTGCGGTCCGCAAGCCCTAAGTCGTCTATTTGTCATTGGGATCCGCTATCCTATAGGTCTGTTCATAACCGCATGTCCTGCATTCCTGACTGTGTCTGACCCTCACCCTGCGCGTTCTATTGAACGTGAAGACAAGCGAAGCTTTCTACAAAAACTCGCCGAATTTCTCCATCCTGGCCCAGACTCCACAGACGAGTTGATCGAAACGCTGGCCGAGGCCGAGGACAACCACATCATCAATACCGAGAGCCGGCTGATGCTCGAAGGGGTTATTCGCATGGCCGACATGACCGCAGGCGATGTCATGGTGGCCGCCCCGCGCATGGATCTGCTGGACATTGAAGCCCCTTTTGACGAGATGCTGCACCATGTGATTGAGACTGCGCACTCTCGTTTCCCCGTCTTCGAGGGTGAAAAAGAAAACATCATTGGCATCTTGTTGGCCAAAGATTTGCTGAAGTTGCAGCGCGCACCCGAATTGAACATCCGCACCTTGTTGCGTCCGGCCGTGTTTGTGCCCGAAAGCAAGGGCCTGAATGATTTGTTGCGCCAATTCCGCGACAACAGAAACCATTTGGCGATCGTCATCGACGAATTTGGCCGCACGGCGGGTTTGATCACCATTGAAGATGTGCTCGAACAAATCGTCGGCGAGATTGAAGACGAGTTCGATATCGCAGACGACGAGGGCGACATTTTTGGCTTGCCAGATCACACATTCCGCGTGAGCGGTGACACCTCGCTTGATCGTGTCAGCGAAGCCTTTGGCGTGAATTTGAATGCAGCGCGAGAAGATGTCGAGGGCCCAGACTTCGACACCATCGGGGGCCTGATTGCGCACGAAATGGGGCATGTGCCGCGCCGAGGGGAGAAGCATCTGTTGGCGGGTCTGCAATTTGTGGTCTTGCACACCCGCGCCGGTGCCGTGCGTTGGTTCAAGGTGTCGCCGGCTGCGACAGTTCAGTCACCCGAGCCGAAGGCATGAACTTCGGCCAAGACCGAGTGCGCGGCCCCCAAACCGTGTGGCTCGTCTTGGCGGGTTTGACGCAAGCGGCTTCCATCGCCATGCCGGGCAGTGGCCAAGCCCATGGCTGGCTTCAGGTCTTGAGTTTGTCCCTGCTGGCCAGTGCCCTGGTTCGCACGGCCAAATCGGCACAGTCAAAGCAAGGGGCTGTAAAAACAGCGGCGTGGTCAGGCGGGCTTTTTGCGACCGCTTGGCTGGCTGGCAGCTTCTGGTGGTTGTATGTTTCGATGCACGAAGTGGGCGGGCTGCCCTCTGTGCTGGCCGCTTTGGCGGTGCTCGCTTTGGCGTCGGCGCTGGCTCTTTACTATGCCGCCATCAGCGCTTTTTGGGTCAGCCTGTCCCATCGGTTTTGGCAGCATCGCCCGGGATTGTCCAGCGTGTTGTTTGCCGCTTTATGGACCTTGGCCGAGCTCATGCGCGGCCAGTGGTTCACGGGATTCCCGTGGGGCGCCGCTGGCTATGCCCATGTGGATGGGGTGTTGTCGGTCTGGGCGCCTTGGGTAGGCGTTTATGGCATAGGCGCCATCGCTGCTTGGTTGGCCATGCGTCTGGCTTTGACGGGTTGGGGCTTGCGAGCGCTAAAACCTCTGTTCGGCGTTGGACTGCTCTCGTTGGGCTTGCAATTGTGGGCCCCTGGCTTCACCACCTCTACTGGGTGGCGGCAGGTGGAATTGCTGCAGGCCAATATTTCACAAAACGCCAAATTTGATGTCGGCACGGGTGTTCGCGATGCGCTCCAGTGGTACGACGCGCAGCTGCGCAACAGCCAACAAGCTTTGGTGGTCGCGCCAGAGACGGCGGTGCCTTTGTTGCCACAGCATTTGCCCGAAGGCTATTGGTCAGGCTTGCAACAGCATTTCAGTGCCAACCAGAAAACTTTGGCGCTTGTCGGCGTGCCCTTGGGGAATGGCGCTCAGGGTTACACCAACTCCGTGTTGTCCTTGGGACCTGCGAACGAGGCCAATTACAGGTACGACAAGTCGCACTTGGTGCCCTTTGGTGAATTTATTCCACCCGGCTTTGGCTGGTTTGTCCGTTTGATGAACATCCCGCTTGGCGAGTTCCGATCGGGCGATTGGGCTCAACCCTCGGTGGCTTGGCAAGGCCAGCGGTTGGCCCTCAACATTTGCTACGAAGACCTGTTTGGTGAAGAACTGGCGCTGCGATTTAAAAACGCCGAAACAGCCCCCACCGCCTTGGTGAATGTGAGCAACATTGCTTGGTTTGGCGACACGCTCGCCGTGGACCAGCACCTGAACATTTCACGCATGCGGGCCATGGAGCTCGGCCGGCCCATG
>JBEGTA010000129.1:0-4038 GCA_041179665.1 Pseudomonadota bacterium | reverse complement strand
GCTCGTAGGGCGAGGCAAAAGGCTCGGTGGCGATAGCGGGCAACAGGCGCCATTTGGCGGCGCGGGGGCGGTGCCAGTCGCTGTCTTGAATAGCCATTCGCAAGGCGTTTTGCCAAGCTGCAGGCACCTCAGGGGCCATCTCGGTTTCAAACTGAATCACATGCTGAAGACCCGAGGCGCCGGGGGCGCAGGCCTTGTCCAATTCGGCCATCAGGCCATTTTGGCGTGTCAGGTCTTGGGCCATGCGATGCGGCATGTCGGGTGTTTGAGCCTGCCCCTGCGTTTGCGTCATTGCCTGCGCCTGCATGTGGGCTTGGGCCGCCAAACTGGCTTGCACCTCGCCAAATTTCAGGCTTTGGCGAAAGCGGCTGCTCTCTTGCAAGCGGCCCTGGCTGTCAATCCATGCGGTGGTGTCCACCCGCACGGCGGCTTGCACGGCTCGTTCAAGCAAACTCAAACGCATTTGTTCTAAACGCTGAGCAGCGGTGCTGGGCGCTTGGGCCCATGCCGCTGTGCTGCACAGCGTGAGCAAGCCGATGCCCGCGTTGATGCGCCATTGTTTGCCCAAACTTTTGCCCCAACTTTGGCTCAGACTTTTGCCAGCACCCGTGCCCAAAACACGCGCGCAGTTCACCCAGCGCGCGGTGGTTTTCGCAGCGCAGGGCAGGGCAGACAAAGCAGACAACAGCATGGCCAAGAGACTCAGATCAGCGTGGGCGGTTGGCCATCTGCGTGATGTAGGCCTGGCGCAACTCTTTCACCACCGATTTGTCCAAGGACAAAGTGGTCTCGTAAGTGTCTTCGCTGACCGGGGTGATGCTGACCAAGGTGGCGCCATAAATGATGCCCTGCACCTTGGAGCGGAACGTGTCGTGCGTGACCATCATGTCGGCCACAGTCGAGTTGGCGTCCAGTTGCAGGCCATAAACCTGTTCGGTCAGGGCGCGGTAGGCCTCCAACTTAGAGGCACGAATGGCCATCAGGCGTTGTTGTGCCTGATTTTTGTGGTTTTGAACGCTGACCACGGCGTAGCCGGTAGCGGTCAGGTTTTCAATTTTTTCCACCAACGGGGTCACCATGCTGGCCGCGCTGACGGTGGTGGGTTTTTGCAGATCGACGGTGGCGCAACCTGGCAAAACCAACGAGGCCATGAGCCAGCCGCACAATTGCTTTTTGTTCATTGAAAACTCCTTAAGTGTCCAGACCCCGAAAGGGCTACACCCTCTGTATCGGCACCAACTTGAGGGGCTTGAGCCGGGCAGGCCCAAATTATCAAATTCGACTGTATTATCATTACTAATGAAATTTCTAACTAACCCATTTCGCTCGGTCTGCCACCTCTCACGGTGGATGCACTGTGGTTGATCGTTCTTAAAACTGCATGTCCGAAAACCCAGGGTCCATTTCCTATCTCGGTGCCAGTCCTGCAGCCCAGTCGGTTCGCGACCTCATTGCCCGAGTCGCGGGATCGCCCTCCACGGTCATGATCACAGGGGAAAGCGGCACCGGTAAAGAAGTGGTGGCCCGTTCTCTGCACGACCTTTCGCCCCGCAGGCAGGCCCATTTTGTGCCCGTCAATTGCGCAGCGATTCCCAAAGACTTGCTCGAGAGCGAACTGTTTGGTCACCGCAAAGGGGCCTTTACAGGCGCCAGTTCCGACCGGGTCGGGCGATTTGAGTTGGCCCACGGCGGCACCTTGTTTTTGGACGAAATTGGCGACATGTCGCTGGACATGCAAGTCAAGCTGCTGCGGGTTTTGCAAGAGCGCAGTGTCGACCCCGTGGGCGGCTTGCGACCTGTGCCGGTCGATGTGCGGGTGGTCGCGGCCACGCACCGTGACCTCGAGACCGAAATAGCGGCTGGCCGCTTTCGAGAAGATTTGTATTACCGACTGAATGTGTTGCCTGTGCACACGCCGCCGCTGCGCGAGCGGGCCGAGGACATTCCGGTGTTGCTCGGGCATTTTGCCAAGCGGCACGCCCAATCGGGGCACAAACCAATTCAGTTTGCCGACGACTTTATGCGGCTGATGACCACTTACCCCTGGCCCGGCAATGTGCGAGAGTTGGGCAACTTGGTCGACCGTTTCAGTGTGTTGTTTGCCGGCCAGCGTCTGGAGTTGGCGACCGTTCCCGCCTCCTTGATGCCCAAAACCATGGCCGCCATGTTGGCTGAGATGGGCGTGAACAGCCCCATGTCGGTGGGCGCACCCACGGCTGAAGCGGTGCTGAACAGCCCTGAAGATTTGTGGTCGCCCACTGAAAACCCGTCAGAAAGCGCGGTCAGCAATGTCGAAGACATCATCATGCTGGCGCAGGGCTTGCCCGCCTTGCCTGTGGACGGCTTGTCGTTGAAAGACCACTTGGCCGAAATCGAAAAAGAGCTGATCTTGCAAGCGTTGGAGCGCACAGAAGGCAATGTGTCGCAAACGGCCCGTTTGCTCAATTTGCAGCGCACCACCTTGATCGAGAAACTCAACAAATACGATCTGCGCACGCAGTCGCAGAACGCCTAAAGCGCCCCTGCTGGCCAAGCTTGTGCTCGGCCGGTGGGGAATCAAGGCTTGACAGTAGCGGCCGCAGGGTTGGCCGTAGGGGCAGGGCGTGGGTATTGCAGGCTGCGTTCGGCAGCAGCTTTGGATTGTTGCGCTGCGGCAGCGGCTTTCACGGCGGCTTGTTCTGCCTGTTGACGCTCTTTTTGCTGGCGTCCCAAATTCTCGACTTCTTGGCGGATTTTTTGGCCCGAGTCGCTCATTTGGTTTTGAATCGTTTTGAGTTGCTGGTCTAAGTTGCGCAGCGCATTGGCTTGGGCTTGTAAGCGACCGTCCATGCTCTGAACTTGTTTGACCAAGGCTTGGCCTTTGGTTTCAAACTGTTTGGCGGCTTCTTCGGGCATGCTTTGCGTGTTTTTGATGACGTCGTCCAAGCGGCTTTCGAGTTTGCCCTGCACTTTTTGGGCTTCCTCTTGCTGCTTGACCATGGTGTTGAGGGCTTCGTTCACGGAGCCCACAGTTTCCATGGTGGCATCTAACTCGGTCACGCGCTTGCCAACGGCGAGCAACATGGCATCGATTTGTTTGAGTCGGGTGTATTGCGTGGCCACGGTGGCGCCCAACACACCGGCTGCAAGCAGCACGATCAGTCCGGCAATGCCCAGAAAAATCATGTTGTGTTTGCGGTGGGCGCCTTGCACCACCAGCATTTTGTCGGTGGCGGCCTTGATGTCCAGCCCCGCCGTGGTCGCCAGACTGGCGGAGCGGGTGGCCAGTTCGGCCGAATCAAGCACAACCACTTTGATGTCTCGCAATTCTTTGGCGGCGCGAGCCGATTCTTCGGGGTCCACAGAAATCAGAATTTGAGGCGCAGTCGCCTCGGCCGCTGTCGGCGCAGACACAGCTGCCGCCGCAGGGGCCGCAGCCGGCGAAGCAACTGCTGCAGCCGGAGTCGCAGCAGGGGCTGGTGCGGGTTCGGCTGGGGCAGGTGCCTCAGCAGCAGGCGCAGCGACCGCTGCTGCCTCGCTGGGCTCGGTCACCGCTTCTGGGGCTGCAGGTGTGTTTTCTGATTCCATGGGTCTACTCAGGGCGAAGGTTTCTTAAGGGCCGCTTCTAGGGCATCCAACTGATTGCGAACGTTTTGTTGTGAGTCCTGCAACTGGTTCATACGTTCAGGTATCGACAGCCGCGGCATTTCCTGTACCTCTGGCACAAAATAAACCGGTTCGGCCACCGCTGCAGGGGCAGGCTCTGCCGGGGTAGTGGCCACCACAGGCGCGGGTGCAGTCGGGGCTTGTGCAACGGGTTCGGCTGCGGGAGCTGGCGTTGCGGCGGGCTGTGCCTGAGGCGCCGGCTGGGCTGGCGCGGCACCCGGCATGATGCGTTGGGTGACCTGAACTTTCGTTTCGGTGGGGCCCAGTGAATCGGCCGGCGATTTGGCCTGGTTGTCTGTCATGGTTTTCTTACCTTAGTTGTTTTTTGTGATTTTTCATCCCCAATGCGGGTGGATGGTAGCAGTTTGGACACCGCTTCAATGCGTGTGCTGG
>JBEGTA010000128.1:0-3769 GCA_041179665.1 Pseudomonadota bacterium | reverse complement strand
CACTGTGCCCAAGGCCACCAAGGGCAGCAAGGCATCCAGCCGGGGTTGGTTTTGGGCGTCAAATAACCCGCGTTGGCGCAGTTCGGCACGCAAGGCCAACAGCACATAAAACATCACGCCCACCCCAGCGATCGACTTGCTGACAAAGCCGCATCCCGGTTGGTTGGGGTTGACGATGACCTCGGCTGCCGGCAGCTCGGCGCCGGGCAAATGGTGATCGGTTACCAGCACTTGCAGTCCCAAGGCCTGCGCCGCTTGCACACCCGCAACGCTGGCAATGCCGTTGTCCACAGTGATCAACACATCTGCTCCTTGCGCATGCACGCGCTCGGCAATCGGAGGGGTCAGGCCATAACCATCCACCACGCGATCGGGCACCAAATAGCTGACATGTTGGGCGCCCAGCATGCGCAGGCCGCGCACTGCCACGGCGCAGGCGGTGGCGCCATCGCAGTCGTAGTCGGCCACCACGCACAAGCGCTTGTTTTGGGCCATGGCATCGGCCAGCAATTGGGCGGCAGCGCCAGTGCCCAGCATGCCAGCAGGGGGCAGCAACAGGTTCAGGGCATCGTCCAACTCGTCTTTGGATAGCACGCCTCGGGCGGCATAAAGCCGAGCGAGCAGGGGGTGGATGCCCGCTTGTTCCAGTGCCCAGGCACTGCGGGGGGGCACGTCTCGGGTGAGTAAATTCATGGGGTGATCAAGGCTTGCAGTGCCGCTGTGGGTGAGTCTGAGGAAAGCCCATGGCGCACCTGTCGCCATGCGCGTTGGTACCAGGCCATTGAGGCTGCGGTGTAGGTGTGCGCCGCATGCTCACTGCACAAACTGAGTGTGAGTTGCCCGGTCGTATTGAAGTGTTGCAAAGCATCGGCGATGACCGTGGTGTCCAGTGTGTGCCAAGCCTGTTGCCATGCTGGCCAGTCGCCGTGCAGAGCGCTGGCGCGCAGGTTCTGAACAACCTTCACAGGTGGGGTGGGCTGAGTGTCAGGGGCTGTGGCTGTGGCTGTGGCTGCAGGCAATGCCCCTGTGCCATGCAGCCAAAAAGAATTGACAGTGTGTTGCCTGCGGGCATCGCGAGCATCGTTCACCGGGTGGTTGTAAAGCAGCATTTGCATTTCGCTTTGCAGCCGTTGCAATGGGCGTGCAGCCGGGTGGTCAGGCAGCCAAGGCTTCACGTTTTGACCCACCACGCGGTCCAACGATGCGGTGGCCAAGTCGGCCAGCATGGCCCCACGAACGTGCCACTGCAAGGGGCTGTGCCATGTGACATGCAGGCCATCTTCTTGCAAAAAGGGTTGCATGGCCTGCAGCAACTGCTGAGACTCTTCGTCACTCAAGTGCAAGTGCGCCGGATCGGCCATCACCACCTGGTCCATGCCCACTTGCCAATGGCAGGGGGTCATCCAGGCTTGTGGCTCGGCACTCGGGTGGCCTTGCTCTAACTGTTGCCAAGCGGCCCAGGGCAAAGTTGGGGCATCGATTGGCCAGCCCAAGGCTTGGGCGTGCAGTCGTTCATGCGGCAGCTGCAAGGGTGTCGGTTCAGGGTCTTGCAGCGTTTGCTGGCGCTGCAACTGCGGCAACAGCGCTTGCAAATTGCGCAATTGCAGGCCCTTGAATGCCTCTGAAGCGGGGAGGGCGTGGCTGGCTGCATACGGAATGATCAGGTGCATGGGGGTGGATTGTCGCAGTTGCCCAAGACGCACTGCACAATATGGGTTATGTCCCTGTTTAAAAACATTCCCTATGAGCTGTTGCTCGGCTGGCGCTACACGCGGGCTGGCCGCGCGACCCGCCGCAACGGCTTTATTTCTTTCATTTCGGGCGTGTCGATGCTGGGCATTGGCCTCGGTGTGGCGGCTTTGGTGATTGTGCTGAGCGTCATGAATGGCTTTCAGAAAGAAGTGCGTGACCGCATGTTGGGCGTGGTGTCACACATCGAGGTTTACGCTGCCGATGGCACGGCCGTGGCAGACTTGCCGGCGCTGTTGGCGCGCCTGAAAGCGCACCCACAGGTGGTGGGGGCTGCGCCCTTCATCACCGCCCAAGCCCTATTGGCCCGCGGTGAGGACATGAAGGGTGTTTTGGTGCGTGGCATCGACCCCGCGCTGGAGCCCGAAGTCAGTGATTTGTCCAGTGAGACACAAGCCGGGGTGCTGAACCGATTGCAAGCGGGTGCATTTGGCTTGGTGTTGGGCCGCGACTTGGCCAACAACTTGGGCGTGCAAAGCGGCGATCCGGTGACCCTGGTTTCGCCTTCGGGGCAAGTGACCCCAGCGGGCATCGTGCCGCGCATGAAACAAATGGAAGTGGTCGGCACTTTTTCGTCGGGCCACTACGAGTACGACTCAGCGCTGGCCCTGATGCATGTGAGCGATACGGCACGCATGTTTCGCCTTGAGGGCCCAAGCGGTGTGCGCCTGAAGCTGCGCGACTTGCACCAAGCCCGCTTGGTGGCGCGAGAACTGCAACTGGACTTGGGCCCGACCTTTTTTGTGCGCGATTGGACGCAGCAAAACAAAACTTGGTTTGCCGCTGTGCAGGTCGAAAAACGCATGATGTTCATCATCTTGACCCTCATCGTGGCCGTGGCCGCCTTCAACTTGGTGAGCACCTTGGTGATGACCGTGACCGACAAGCGGGCCGACATTGCCATCTTGCGCACCCTGGGCGCCAGTCCCCGCAGCATCATGGGCATTTTTGTGGTGCAAGGGGCGACGGTGGGGGTGATCGGCACCTTGAGCGGATTGTTGTTGGGCTTGTTGGTGGCCTTCAACATCGATGTGATCGTGCCCGCGCTCGAAACACTCTTCAACGCCAGCTTTTTGCCGCGCGACATTTATCTGATCAGCCGCATGCCCAGCGAGCCTTTGGCCAGTGACATTGGGCCGGTCGTCATTCTTTCGTTGGTGCTGGCTTTTGTGGCCACGCTGTACCCCAGCTGGCGTGCCAGCCAAGTCAACCCAGCGGAGGCGTTGCGCTATGAATAACCCCATCAACAAAGGCCCGGTGTTGCAAGCCCGCGGCTTGACCAAGCGTTTTCACGAAGGTCGTTTGGATGTGACGGTGTTGCAAGGCGTTGATTTGGCGGTGCAGGCGGGCGAAACGCTGGCCATCGTGGGGGCCTCGGGATCGGGCAAAAGCACCTTGCTGCATGTGCTCGGGGGGCTGGACGCGCCGACCCAGGGCACGGTTCATCTCAATGGCCAATTGTTGTCGGCGTTGAGTCCTGCAGAGCAAGGCCATTGGCGTAACCGCTATTTGGGTTTCGTTTACCAGTTTCACCATTTGTTGCCCGAGTTCAGTGCCTTGGACAACGTGGCCATGCCCTTGTGGATACGCCGGCAAGATCGTGCAGAAGCTGCCGTGGTCGCTGCGCAATGGCTGCAGCGGGTGGGTTTGGCGGATCGCTTGCACCACCGTCCCTCTGAGTTGTCGGGCGGAGAGCGTCAGCGTGTGGCGTTGGCGCGCGCTTTGGTGAATGACCCCAGCTGTGTGCTGGCCGACGAGCCGACCGGCAACCTTGATCGTGAAACCGCGGACAGCGTGTTTGCGCTGATGCTGCAACTGGCACGTGAGCGCGGTACGGCGTTTGTGGTGGTCACGCATGACTCTGTACTGGCGGCGCGCTGCGACCGACAGCTCAACCTTGTCAAAGGTGTGCTGCAAGCATCGGCTTGACTGGGTCAGAAGGCGCGCCAAACCATGTGGACCGATACCCACTGCCACTTGGATGCAGCAGAGTTTGATGCCGACCGCGATGAAGTGCGGG
>JBEGTA010000127.1:0-6274 GCA_041179665.1 Pseudomonadota bacterium | reverse complement strand
TGCCGCTGGCCATTCCGGCTTTGGCTGGCCCATCGGCCATGGCCACGGTGTTGCTGCTGGTGAGTCAAGCGCCCGAGCGCCGCATGGAATGGGTGGCGGCGCTGACCGTGACCATGGCTGTTTGTGCTGTGGTGCTGTTGCTGGCCGAACGTTTGCAACGCGTGGTGGGCTTGCGCGTGGTCTCTGCGTTTGAGCGCTTGATGGGCCTGATCTTGGTCTCGATCTCGGTAGAGATGCTGATCCGTGGCTTGAAGTCACTGGCCCAGTCGTGGCCACACTGACCCACACCATGGGCCGTTGACTGACTCAGTTGACGCGGCTTTCAAGGGGCACGTCTTGCTTGTTTCGGGGTGTGCCTATGGGACGGCTTGACTGCCCTTTTTGGGTGGCGGCCATGTCCTCTTCGCTGGGGTACTGACCCAGCAACCAGTAGTCAAAAACCCGGCGTGCTATCGGCGCCGCAGACACCGCGCCAAAGCCGGCGTTTTCAACCACCACGGCCAACGCAATCTTGGGCTCTTCGGCAGGTGCATAGGCCATGTAAAGCGCATGGTCACGTTGAAACTCTGCCAACTTGGCCGCGTTGTATTTGTCTTTTTGACCAATCGTGACGGCTTGGGCTGTGCCGGTTTTGCCAGCACTTTGATAGCCAGCGCCAGCAAACACTTGGGCCGATGTGCCCGAAGTCACCACGCCCACCAACCCATTGCGCACCACCGCGATGTGGTCTGCCGAGTAGCCCAAGTCCACCGGTACCGTCAGGGTGTTCACCTGCTCGGCATGGGTCAACGGGTCTTGTGTGGCGCGCACCACGCGCGGTGAAAATTTGCGCCCACCATTGGCAATGGTGGCCGTGGCCGAGGCCAACTGCACCATGGTGAATGCGTTGTAGCCCTGACCAATGCCGAGCGAGATGGTTTCGCCGCCGTACCATTTTTTCTGCTCTGGCCGCTTGTAATAGTTGCGCTTCCACTCGGTGCTGGGCAACACGCCGCGCACTTCGCCGGGCAAATCAATGCCGGTGATTTGGCCAAATCCCAAGGGTTTCATGAAGTCGTGAATCGTGTCAACACCCATCTCGTTGGCCAATGAGTAGTAGTACACATTGCTCGACAAACTGATGGAGCGGACCATGTCGACAGGCCCCAAGCCGCCGTCACCATGGCTGCGGAAAGTGTGCCCGCCATAAGTCCAAGAGCCGGCGTCGTTGATGATGGTGGTGGCGTTGCGCTTGCCCGTGGTCAAGGCGCCCAAAGCCATGAAAGGTTTGTAGGTAGAGCCCGGCGGGTAAGTGCCGCGCAGTGCGCGGTTGAGCAGGGGCTTGTCGGGTGACTCGTTCAGGGCTTGCCAGTTCTCGACATCGATGCCTTCCACAAACAAGTTGGGATCGAAGGTGGGCTTGCTCACAAAGGCCAGCACTTCACCGGTGTTCGGGTCCAGTGCCACCAAGGCCCCACGGCGATTGCCAAACAGGTCTTCCACCAATTTTTGTAACTGAATATCAATCGACAAGACCACGTTTTGACCGGGTATGGCCTGGCGACTCGACAAGCTGCGTGTGGCGCGGCCACCGGCCGAAGTTTCGACCCGGTTCACGCCTGTGATGCCATGCAATTCGCGCTCGTATTTGAGCTCGACGCCCAACTTGCCGATGTATTCGTTGCCTCGGTAATTGCCCGATTCGTCTTCTTCTTCAATGCGCTCTTTTTCTTTTGCATTGATGCGGCCGATGTAGCCGACCACGTGGCTGGCCAACTCGCCATAGGGATATTGCCTGAACAAACGCGCCTTGATCTCTACGCCCGGAAACCGATAGCGTTGCGCACTGAACCTGGCCACCTCTTCGTCGCTCAAGCGGGTGCGAATCGGCAGAGAGTCAAAGCTGCGCGATTCTTCGCGCAAGCGCTTGAAGCGGCGGCGGTCTTTGCCTTGAATGTCCACCAGCTTGGACAGCTCTTCGATCGTGGCCTCCAGATCGGGCACTTGAGACGGTGTGATTTCAAGGGTGTAGGCCGAATAATTGCTGGCCAGCACCACACCGTTGCGGTCCAAGATGGTGCCGCGGGGCGGCACTGTGGGGATGACGGCAGTGCGGTTGTTTTCAGCCTGCTCTTGCAAGTCGTCGTGTCGCACGATTTGCAAATACGACAAACGCACCACCAACAACAAGAAACACACCAACACCACGGCCTGAACGATGGCCACCCGGCCCCGAAAGCGGTGAAGCTCTGCCTGGTTGTCACGCAACTCGGCAAGCGATGTCAGCTTGATCGACATGGTCAGAGAGGCCGAATGTTGTCGGGATTTAAGGCGCGCCGCTGCGGCACCAGCAACAATGCGCCCACCAAGGGCCACAGGGCAGCTTGGATCAGCGGCGCAATGAGTTGACTCCAATGCGGCAACATATCGTTCACGACCAAACGCGTGACCCATTCCAACAACGAAGCCACCACAAACAGCGGAATAATTTGCAAGGCTTGTTCACGCAATGGAAACCACAGCAAACGTCGCTGCATGGCCAGAGCCATTGCGCTGAGCACCACATAAGACAACGCGCTTTGACCCAGCAAACTGGATTCATGCACATCCATTGCCAAGCCCAAAATAAAGGCCACCACCAACCCCACGCGACGCGGCTGATAAACAATCCAGAAGACCAACACAATCGCCAACACATCAGGCAGCCAACGCCAACCAAGCAAGCCCAACAACATGTTGGCCAGCAAGCCCAACACCAAGGTCATGGCAATGAACCTCGGGTTGGCCGGCAACAGCAACGGACGACCTGCCGGCATGATCATGGCTTGGCTCCTGCAGGCATGGCGGGTGTGGTGTTGGTGTTGTGTTTGGCCGAGGTGCGGCCTTTGCCCAAGGGCTGGGCCTCATGGGTCTGTGCAGGCGCTGCAGGCCAATCTTTGACTGGCATCAACACCAACAAATGCCGCCCTCTGGGCTTGGCCGCCAGACTGGCATGCACGCGCGCAAATGACGAGTCAACACGGCGGTCAATTTGGCTCACTTGCCCCACATGCAAGCCCGGCGGATAGATGCCATCGATGCCACTGGTGGTCAACACATCGCCTTGTTTGATGTCGGTGGCCGAGGGCACAAATTTCAGCTCCAAAGCGCCCCCTGCGGCATAGGGGTCGCCAATCGCCACATGCCGAGTGCCGGTGCGGGCATTCATCACGGGGATGCTGTGGTCACGGTCGGTGAGCAAAGTCACCTCGCTCACCAAGGGATAGACCCGCGTGACTTGCCCCACGACACCGGCCATGTCGATCACGGCGGCCCCTTGCACAATGCCGGCGATTTGCCCACCGTCCACCACGATGCGGTCGGTGTAGGGGTCCATGGTTTCGTACAGCACTTCAACTGCTTTGGAGGGCCCTTCAATTTGCGTGCGCAAATTCAACAACTCGCGCAACTGGGCATTTTCTTGCTGCAACTGCTCAACCAATTGCAAGCGTTGGGCTTGCGCAATGGTGCGCGTCTGAAATTCTTGAGCGGCATCTTGCGCTGCCTCCAAGCTGCCAAAGTATTGGCCCAAACCTGCAAAGACCCGAGCAGGCTGCAATGACAACCACTGCAACGGCGCCAAGACAATGGCGACGCCAGTCCGAATGGGTTGAGAAATTTGGAACCGGTGGTCTGAGGCCATCAAAGCGATGGCCAACAAAGACAACAGCACCAGTTTGGAAACCGCAGAGATGCCTTGCCTGAAGATGGGCGGGGCGCTTCGTTCAAGGGTATCCAGAGCCATGGGGTCAATGCGCCGGATTCAAGTTGAAGTGGTGTGGAGGTGTGACCGTTGGCCTGCGCCAACGGCAGAACTTATTCGCTGGTGAAAATGCTGCCGAGTTGGTCCATGCGCTCAAGCGCCATACCGCAACCCCGGGCCACGCAAGTCAGTGGGTCTTCGGCCACCAAAACAGGCAAGCCTGTCTCTTCTGCCAGCAAGCGGTCGAGGTCACGCAACAAGGCACCACCACCGGTCAGCATCATGCCGCGCTCGGCAATGTCTGCACCCAGTTCTGGAGGCGTTTGCTCCAACGCGGTTTTGACGGCCGAGACGATCTGGTTCAGAGGATCGGTCAAGGCTTCCAAAATTTCGTTCGAGCTGATGGTGAAGCTGCGGGGCACGCCTTCGGACAAGTTGCGGCCTTTGACTTCCATCTCTTTCACTTCGCTGCCGGGGAAAGCCGAGCCAATGTTTTTCTTGATGGCTTCAGCCGTGGGCTCACCGATCAACATGCCGTAGTTGCGGCGGATGTAGCTGATGATGGCTTCATCGAACTTGTCACCGCCCACGCGCACGCTGCCTTTGTAGACCATGCCGCCAAGCGAGATCACACCCACTTCGGTGGTGCCACCGCCAATGTCCACCACCATCGAGCCGGAGGCTTCCGAGACGGGCAAACCGGCGCCAATGGCCGCGGCCATGGGTTCTTCGATCAAGTAGACCTCTGAGGCACCAGCGCCCAATGCGGATTCGCGAATGGCGCGGCGCTCAACTTGGGTCGAGCCGCAGGGCACGCAAATGATGATGCGAGGGCTGGGGCGGAAAGTGCTGCGGGGGTGCACCATGCGGATGAACTGCTTGAGCATCTGCTCGGTCACGGTGAAGTCGGCGATCACACCGTCCTTCATGGGGCGAATGGCTTCGATGTTGCCGGGCACTTTGCCCAACATGGCCTTGGCTTCGTGGCCCACCGCTTGCAATGTCTTTTTGCCTTGAGGGCCGCCTTCGTGGCGAATGGCCACAACCGAAGGTTCGTCCAACACAATGCCTTTATCGCGAACAAAAATCAGGGTGTTGGCGGTGCCCAGATCGATGGCCAGGTCGCTGGAGAAATAACGGCGAAAAGAAGAAAACATTCAGGGTCCTTTGACGCGCCATCCCAAAGCCCGTGTGTGGCCTGCTGGGGGTGGGCGCGACTGTCAAATCAGGTGTGTCAATGGGGCGGACTCGGAGGCAGAACTGCGAGCGGCACCAAACACAGGATAATACCCGATCCCCCGGTGAAACAGGCGGCAACAAGCCCCGTTTGGCCGTGAAATCCCGTCATTTACAACTCTTTTCAAACCATGTCCCTGACCCCACAGGATATTGCCCGCATCGCGAACCTCGCGCGGCTGGAGCTCAAGCCAGAGGAAAGTGAGCGCATGCTCACCCAAATTAATGGTTTTTTCGGCATTGTCGAAGCCATGCAGGCGGTGGACACCACCGGCATTGAGCCCATGGCGCACCCCGTGGCCGCCATTCAGGACATCATGCTGCGCTTGCGCCCCGATATGGCCAGCGAACCCAACCAACGCGACCTGAACCAACGCAGTGCACCTGCGGTGGAGCGCGGTCTGTTTTTGGTGCCCAAAGTGATTGAGTGAGCTGCACCATGACAACCTCTAACCTGCACGACATGAGCGTGGCCGAGTTGGCCCAAGCTCTAAAAGCCAAACAAGTGAGCGCTGTTGAAGTGGCCACCGACTTTTTGGCGCGTTTGGGCGGCAACCCGCACAACGCTTTTCTGGACATTGACAGTGAAGTCACACTGGCCCAAGCCCAAGCCAGCGACGCCCGCTTGCAAGCCGGCACGGCAGGCCCGCTGGAAGGCGTGCCCGTCGCGCACAAAGATGTGTTTGTGACGCGCGACTTCGCCACCACAGCGGGCTCAAAAATCTTGACCGGCTACCGTTCACCCTTCAACGCCACGCTGGTGCAAAAACTGGGGGCCTCGGAAGAGGGCGGCGCAGGCATGGTCACGCTGGGCAAGCTCAATTGCGACGAATTTGCCATGGGCTCGGCCAACGAAAACTCGGCTTTTGGCAAAGTGACCAACCCTTGGGACACGGCCCGCGTGCCCGGCGGTTCATCGGGCGGCAGCGCCGCTGCCGTGGCGGCGCGCCTAACACCCGCCGCAACAGGCACCGACACCGGTGGCTCCATCCGCCAACCCGCCAGCTTTTGCGGCATCACCGGCATCAAACCCACCTATGGCCGCGCCAGCCGTTACGGCATGATTGCTTATGCCTCCAGCCTCGATCAAGGCGGCCCGATGGCCCGCTCGGCCGAGGACTGCGCGCTGTTGCTCAGCGCCATGTGCGGCCCAGATGTGGACTGCGACTCGACCTCGCTGAATGTCCCTGCCGAAGACTTCACCCGCACATTGAATGGCTCGCTGGAAGGCCTGCGCATTGGCATTCCCCAAGAGTTTTTTGGCGAAGGCTTGGCGGCCGATGTGCGTGCTGCCGTCGATGGTGCATTGCGCGAATA
>JBEGTA010000126.1:0-3554 GCA_041179665.1 Pseudomonadota bacterium | reverse complement strand
TGCTGTCGGTTTCGCGCGAGCCTTGCTCGATCTGGTGCATGCCGTTGTTGACGTGCTTGACGGTTTCGACGGCACGTTGGGTTTCGGCCACCGCTTGTTGCACCAAGCGGGCAATTTCTTGCGAGCTTTCGGCGCTGTTGGCAGCCAACTTGCCCACTTCTTCGGCCACCACCGAGAAGCCTTTGCCGTGCTCACCGGCCCGGGCGGCTTCAATCGCGGCGTTGAGAGACAGCAGGTTGGTTTTGTTGGCGATGCTCTCGATCACTTCGGTGATTTTGTTGATCTTTTCGGAGTTCGCGGCAATGCCGTTGACCACTTCGACCATGGTCGACATTTTGTCTTTGCCGGCCCGCACAATCGCCATCGACTCTTGCGAGCGTGCACTGGCGGTCTCGGTGTTTTTCGAGACATCGGTGACCGACACCGCGGTCTCGCGCACCGCGTTGGCCAGTTGACCAATGGCGTGCATTTGGTTTTGCGCACCGTCGCTGATTTGGCTGATGGCTTGGCTGGTCTCGTTGGCCGCAGCGGCCACTTGGCGGGTGTTGCTGTTGATCACCACCATGCTGCTGCCCAAGGCTTCGAGAGAGCTGTTGATGTTGTCCTTGAGCGAGGCCAGATCGCCACGGCCCTCGGCTTGGATGCGGCCCCGCAGATCCCCTTGCGCCACGCCATTCATCACATGGCCCACATCATCGAGCAGGGTTTGCATGGCTTGCATGGCGCTGTCGACGGCGGCGCGCAATTCGCCTTGCACGTCGCTTGACATGCGCTTGCTGAATCGGCCGTTCGACAAGGCCAACATCACCTCTTGCAAGGCTTTCATGGTGGCGTCTACGCTTTGCGCACTGGCATTGACGGCGGCTTTCATGATGCCCAAATCGCCCTTCAGGTCGGCATTCACGCGCTTGCTGAAGTCGCCGGCGGCAATGGCTTCAACCACCGCATTGACCTCGCCAATGGCCACTTGTTGAGCGGCCAGCAATTGGTTGAAGGCCATGGCGGTTTGGCCCAGTTCGTCCTGGCTTTGGATTTTCAAACGGCGCGAAAAATCCGACGAGTTTTCGATCGAGACCACCATCGCCCGCAGCTCGTTCAGGGGGCGTGTGATGCCCGCCACTTGCCAGCGGATCATGAGGCCCAAAATGAGCATGACCACCAGCACCATGCTGCCAAATTGCAGCGCGAGCTCCCAAAATTTTTGGTCCACATCGTCGATGTAAATGCCCGAACCCAAGACCCAACCCCAGGGCTCGAATTTCTTCACATAAGAGAGTTTTTCGAACAACTCTTCGGTGGTGCCTCCGCCCAATTTGGGCTTGGGCCAGTTGTAGGTCACAAAGCCGTGGCCCGACTGTTGCACCACTTCGTTGAAGGCCACAAACAGGTTCTTTTTGCCGTCGGTGCGCAAGATGGGGCCATCCGCGCCAGCTTGCAGCGTGGTGGCGCAATTGAAGTTCGCTCCGTCAAGAACTTTGCCGTTCAACGCGGGCACTGTGGGGTGCATGATCATTTGCGGCACCGGGGCGGTCAGGTCGTTCAGCCAGAAATATTCTTTCTGCTCGTAACGCATGGATTTGACCGCTTCAATGGCCGCAGCTTGGGCTTGTTGCGTACTCAGAGTGCCCGACTTTTCAAGCTCATGAAAGTGGGCCAACACGGTGTGGGCCGACTCCACCAAATGCCGGGTTTTGAGTTTTCGGTCATCCAGCATGCTGGTTTTTTCCAAAAACAAGGCGGTGACCGAAACGGCCAACAGCCCCAGAAAAGCCACCAGGCCACCCAACATCAGTTTTGTTTTGACTTGCATCGCACCCTCTGTTCGACGCACCTTGCGCCGAGAAAACTGATTTTAAGGGTTTGTACTGATAAAAATAAGGTCTTGTCTTTTTAATTTACTTTTATGAATTGAAATAAAAATAGCCATAAATTGGTATTTATGGCTATTTCGTCTTTTTGAGCTGAATCGGCGCCAGCGGGGGGCCGATTTAGTGGTGCGAGCTCACTTTTTTTCCAGATCGCGCAGGCGGAAGCGCTGGATTTTGCCGGTGGCTGTTTTGGGCAACTCCGTGACAAAGTCAATGAAGCGCGGGTACTTGTAAGGGGCCAGTCGTTCTTTGACAAAAGCCTTCACTTCGTCTTGCGTCAGTTGCTGGCCGGCTTTGAGCACGATGAACGCTTTGGTTTTGGTCAGCCCGTCGGTGTCTTCTTTGCCGATCACGGCCGCTTCCAAAATGGCCGGGTGTTGTACCAAGGTGGATTCCACCTCAAACGGTGAGACATAAATGCCACTGACTTTCAACATGTCGTCGTTGCGGCCCGCATAGGTGTAGTAACCGTCGGGGTCGCGGGTGTACTTGTCGCCGCTCTTGGTCCAAACGCCTTGGAAAGTGTCGCGTGTTTTTTCGCGGTTGTTCCAATACATGAGTGCGGCACTGGGGCCTTGAATGTACAAATCGCCAATCTCGTTGTCGCCCGTGACCACGCTGCCGTCCTCGTTGCGCAGCTCCAATTGGTAGCCCGCTACAGCTTTACCGGTGGTGCCATAACGCACGTCGCCCGGCCGGTTCGATAAGAAGACATGCAGCATCTCGGTGGAGCCAATGCCATCAATGATTTCGCAGCCAAAGTGCTGGGTCCAACGCTCGCCAATGTCACGCGGCAATGCTTCGCCCGCCGATGAGCACAAGCGCAGGGCCACTTGATGTTTGGCAGGCAAATCGGGGCTGGCCAACATGCCGCCGTAGCCCGTGGGGGCGCCATAAAACACCGTGGGTTGTTGCTCGACCATGCGCTTGAAGGTGGCCTGCGGGGTGGGCCGCTCGGCCATCAGCACCACCGTGGCGCCCACGCTCAAGGGGAAGGTGAGGGCATTGCCTAAGCCGTAAGCGAAAAACAATTTGGCGGCTGAAAAGACGGTGTCGCTTTCTTTCAAATCCAAAACACCTTTGCCATACAACTCGGCCGTCCAGTACAGGTTGCCTTGGCTGTGCACAGTGCCTTTGGGTTTGCCGGTGGAGCCCGACGAATACAACCAAAAAGCCGGCTCATCGGCCAAAGTGCTTGCGGGCAGCGTGGGGTTGTTTTGCTGCACCACATCGGCCATGTTCCATTGGCCTTGGGCCAGCGCCGCCGTGGGGCGTGAGACCACCACTTGGTGCACCTCGGTTTTGCCCAAGTCCAGCGCCGCTTGCAAGGTGGGCAACAAGGCGCCCGAGACCAAAGCGGCTTGAGCCCGGCTGTTGCTCAGCATGAAGGCATAGTCTTCGGCGGTGAGCAAGGTGTTCACCGCCACCGGCACCACCCCGGCGTAAAGTGCGCCCAAAAAGGCCACCACCCAGTCGCTGCTGTCGTGCATGAGCAGCAACACACGCTCTTCGCGTTTCAGGCCCATGGCCTTCAGGCCACCGGCAAAGCGGCGAATTTGTTCGGACAGTTCGCCAAACGTCAGCGCGCCCACATCGTCGATCAGCGCGGTTTTGCTGGCCCGCTGGGTGTTGCAAGCGATCAGGTGTTGGGCAAAGTTGAAGTCGGCGGTTGGGGCATTCACGGTG
>JBEGTA010000125.1:0-11052 GCA_041179665.1 Pseudomonadota bacterium | reverse complement strand
GTGCTGATGTTTGCCTGGATGAACCGCGAGGCGCTGCAAAAGACAGCCGAGTTGAAGCGGGCGGTGTATTTCAGCCGTTCACGCAACAAGCTGTGGTTCAAAGGCGAAGAGTCCGGCCATGTGCAAACGGTGCATGACATCCGCATCGATTGCGACAACGATGTGGTCTTGCTCAAGGTGACCCAACTCGGGCATGAGCCCGGCATTGCTTGCCACACGGGCCGGCACAGTTGCTTTTTTCAGAGCTTGCAGCCGGACGGCTGGCAGTCTGTGGACCCGGTGCTGAAAGACCCTGAAACCATTTACAAGTGAACGCCATGAGCCAGAAAGATTCCCAGGCAATGTCTTCAGAAGACACTTTGGCCCGCCTTGCCGCCATCATCGAAAGTCGCAAAGCCGTGAATGGCGGCGATCCCGAAAAAAGCTATGTGGCCCGTCTGTTGCACAAAGGCCCGGATGCTTTTTTGAAAAAAATTGGCGAAGAAGCCACCGAAACCGTCATGGCGGCCAAAGACGTGGACCACGGTGGGGATGCGTCTAAGCTGGTGTACGAAGTGGCCGATTTGTGGTTCCACAGCATGATTGCGCTGGCGCATTACGGTTTGACACCGGCTGACGTGGTCCAGGAACTGGCGCGGCGTGAAGGCCTGAGCGGTCTCGAGGAAAAAGCCCTGCGCAAAGTGCAAGAGCGTGAGCGCTTGGGCGAGTGAGCCACGATCAACAGAAACTTCTTGATTGAACATTCACCATGAACGACAGCCACTGTATTTTTTGCAAAATCATCGCGGGTCAGATCCCTTCACGCAAAGTGCATGAAGACGAGCATGTGTTCGCTTTTCATGACATTGCCCCTTGGGCGCCCATCCATTTCTTGATCATTCCTAAATTGCACATCCCCTCTATGGCTCAACTGGCCCAGGAACATGCTGGATTGATGGGGCACATGATGACCTTGGCACCTCAACTGGCCATGCAAGAGGGCTGCAACCCTTATCCCGATGGTGGTTTCAGGATCGTGGTCAACAACGGCACCGAAGGCGGGCAAGAAGTGCACCATTTGCACATGCATGTCATGGGCGGGCCGCGGCCGTGGCTCAGGGGCTGAATTGAGCAGTCTGGGCGACTTCTGCCCCTCATTTCCTTGTTCAAGTCAGGCCGATCGGATTCAGGGGTGTTCACCCTATAGAATCCGGCCATAACGTTAGGAGATTTTCATGGGTTCCTTTTCCATTTGGCACTGGCTGATCGTTTTGTTGATCGTGGTCATGGTGTTCGGCACCAAAAAGCTCAAAAACATGGGCTCTGACTTGGGTGGCGCGGTCAAAGGCTTCAAAGATGGCATGAAAGACGGCGGCACCAAGCCCGATGAGTCGGCGCCTGTTGCAGGGCAGGTCGCTTCTTCGACGCAAACTGAAAAAACCACCATCGACGTGGAAGCCAAAACCAAGTCTTGATGGCTAAACGACCGAACGCTGCACTGTGCTTGATTTAGGCATTTCCAAGATTGCGCTGATCGGCGTTGTGGCGTTGATCGTCATTGGCCCCGAAAAACTGCCCAAAGTTGCCCGTACTTTGGGCACTTTGCTTGGCAAAGCGCAGCGCTATGTCGCCGACGTCAAGGCCGAGGTCAACCGGTCGATGGACCTGGAAGAACTCAAAAAGATGAAAGAGTCGATGGAAACGGCCGCTCGCGATGTTGAGCAGACGGTTCAGACGACCACCTCAGATTTTGAGAAAGACTGGGCCGACACCACCGCGGGTATCACCGCGGACTTGCCCGAGCTCGAGACGCCTCCGCCCTCATACAAAAACCCGGACAAAAATTGGCGTCTCAAGCGTGGCGCTGTACCCCAGTGGTACAAGGCGCGTTCGGGCGTTCGCACCAAAGCCCTTTCTGGGGCGGCCCGTGTGGCGCGTTACCGGCCCAAGTCCCTCAACTCCATGTGAAGACCGCGCACCGCAGGTGCCGTTTTCCAATCTGATTCGCCATGTCTGACCCTCAATCCAAGCCTGAAGACGAACTTGCCGGTTCCGAGCAACCGTTCGTCGCGCATTTGATCGAATTGCGCGACCGGCTCATTTGGGCAGTGGCCGCGGTCGCCATCGCCGCGGCGGCCTTGGCAATTTATCCAGGCCCTGGTGAGCTTTACGACATCTTGGCGGCGCCCCTGATTGTCCATTTGCCCAAAGGCGCCACCTTGATCGCGACCTCGGTCATCTCACCGTTCATGGTGCCGCTCAAGATTTTGTTCATGACCGCCTTTTTGATCGCCTTGCCCATGGTGCTTTACCAAGTCTGGGCGTTCATTGCGCCAGGTTTGTACGCCCACGAGAAAAAATTGGTGATGCCGTTGGTGGTTTCCAGCACCGTGCTCTTTTTCATTGGCGTCGCGTTTTGCTACTTTTTCGTCTTTGGCCAAGTGTTCAGCTTCATTCAGAGCTTTGCGCCCAAAAGCATCACGGCAGCGCCTGACATTGAGGCCTACCTCAGTTTTGTGTTGACCATGTTCTTGGCCTTCGGACTGGCCTTCGAGGTGCCTGTGGCGGTGGTGGTTCTGGCCCGTATGGGTGTTGTCACCATTCAGAAATTGAAGGATTTCCGGGGCTACTTTGTGGTCTTGGCTTTCGTTATTGCGGCGGTGGTGACGCCCCCCGATGTGGTGTCACAACTGGCGCTTGCCATCCCCATGTGTCTGCTTTATGAGTTGGGCATTTGGGCCGCGCAAATTTTTATCAAGCATACCCAAGCGCCCCAAGTCGCCGAAGATTGAGCCTTGAGGCTCTGTGTGATTACCGTCGTTGTTTGGCGGTGGGACGCTCACCGGGCGTCAGGCGCAAGTTGATTTCACCCTGACGGCGCAACACATTCAAATCTGCGGGCACGCCGGGTTTCAAGCCCGCAATTTGGGTCAACAGTTCAGATACATTGCGCACAGGTTCCCCGGCCACTTTGACGATCACGTCCCCCGGGCGAATGCCAGCACTGGCGGCCGGCCCATTTTTCAGCACCCCCGTGATGACGACACCTTCTGGCAAGGCGGTGCCTGATTTTGGCAGTTGGAAGCTTTCGGCCAATTCGGGCGACATGTCTTGTGGCTCCACCCCAATCCAGCCGCGAATGACTTTGCCGTTTTTCAGCAAGTCTTGCATCACTTGTTGGGCCGTCGCAATGGGAATTGCAAAGCCAATGCCCATGCTGCCGCCCGATCGCGAATAAATGGCGGTGTTGATGCCCATCAGGTGACCGTTCACATCCACCAAAGCGCCGCCCGAGTTGCCGGGGTTGATGGCGGCATCGGTTTGAATGAAATTTTCAAACGTGTTGATGCCCAGTTGGCTCCGCCCCAGCGCACTCACAATGCCCGAGGTCACGGTTTGGCCCACCCCAAAGGGGTTGCCAATGGCCAGCACAACATCGCCCACCTGAAGGTCTTGGTGGGTGCCCAAAACAATCACCGGCAATTTGTCGAGGTCGATTTTTAACAAAGCCAAATCGGTGTCGGGGTCGGTTCCAATGACTTGGGCAGAAGCGCGGCGGCCATCGGCCAAGGCCACTTCAATGCCATCGGCATCTTCAATCACATGGTTGTTGGTCAGGATATGGCCTTCAGGGCTGACGATGACCCCACTGCCAAGACCGGAGGGGCTTTGTTCCTCTTGCTCGCCATGGAAAAATTTGAACCAAGGATCTTGTCCTGATGAACGCGATGACGATTGGCTGGTTTTGATGCTCACGACCGCTGGCGAGGCCAATCGCGCTGGCGCGCTGAGGCTGCCGGCGGGGCGGCCTGCAAAAGAGCCTACAGGCGCCTGTAGCAATGTCATGCCGTCGGCCGATCGCTTGGCACTGCGCAGCCAATCGGGCTGCAAAGTGGCCACCACAAACCACAGGGCCAGCAAGACGGTGACCCATTGAGAAAAAAGGAGCCAATAGCGTTTCATGAAAGAGATTGTCCTTGATTCGTGCCCGCTCGAACATGGTTGGCCTGCGCCACAATAGATGGCCATGACAGAAAGCGATTGCCAATGACCCACGCCAAAATTTTGGGCCAAGCCTTTGATGCTTTGCTTCAACCTGAAAAATTTCGCGATTACGGCCCCAATGGCTTGCAGGTCGAGGGCGATCGCGATGTGCAACGCTTGGTCAGCGGCGTCACCGCCAGCCGGGCCCTGATCGAGGCAGCCATCGCTGCAGAGGCCGATGCCATTGTGGTGCACCATGGCCTGTTTTGGCGCGGCCAAGATGGGCGAGTCACCGGGTGGATGCGTGAGCGGCTGCGCTTGTTGTTGGCGCACGGCATTCACTTGTTTGCCTACCACTTGCCGCTCGATGCCCACCCTGAGCTGGGCAACAACGCCCAGTTGGGGCGTGTGTTGGGCTTAACAGCCGATGGGCGCTTTGGCGAGCAAGATTTGGGTTTTGTGGGTATGGGAGCCCAGCCTTGGGCGGGCCCGCAAGCATTCGCCGACCATGTGGCCCAAAAGCTGGGCCGTGCGGTGACCTGTGTGGGCGGCCAAGAGCGTCCGGTGCGGCGCGTGGCATGGTGTACCGGCGGCGCGCAAAGCTATTTTGAAGCTGCTATTGCGCAAGGAGTTGACGCGTTCATCACGGGGGAGATTTCGGAACCGCAAGCGCATTTGGCGCGCGAAACTGGCGTGGCATTTTTGGCCTGTGGCCACCATGCCACCGAGCGCTATGGCGCGCCGGCCGTGGCCGCCCATGTGGCGCAAAATTTGGGGCTTCAGCACCAGTTCATCGAGATCGACAACCCGGCCTGATGGCACATCAAGATTCCAGCGCATGACTTCTCAACATTTACCGTCGCGGCCGCTAACGACCCGGCCCATCGCTATCACGCCGGGCGACCCTTGCGGAATCGGTCCAGAAATCGTGGCCCGTGCATGGTGTGAAGCTCCTGCCGTGACGCAAGGTTGTTTTGTGGCGGGCGATGTGGGCTTGATGCGCCGTGCCATGGCGCTGGTGCAATCCACGCCCGCAATTCCTGTCTGCGAAATTGCGCAGGCCGCTGAAGCTCTGCTGGTGCCGCCCAATTGCTTGCCTGTGTTGCAGGTCGTCACGGTGGCGCCGGTGATGCCTTGGGGGAAGATCGATGCACGGGCCGGGCAGTTGGCCGGCGAAACGGTGTTGTGGGCCACCCGTGCCGCTTTGCGCGGCGAGGTCGCTGCGTTGGTCACGGCCCCGTTGCACAAAGAGGCACTGCATGCTGCAGGCGCACCCTACAACCAATACCCTGGCCACACCGAGTTGTTGCAGGCCGAGGCGGCGCGGCACCAAGGCGTGGCGTTATCCAACCTGCCGGTGCGCATGATGTTGGCCAATGACGAACTGCGCGTGGTGTTGGTCAGCATCCATGTGTCTTTGCGCGACGCTTTGGAGGCCATCACCGTGGAGCGCGTTTTGCAAACCGTGCGCATCACGGATGCGTCCTTGACTCCTTTATTGGGTCGCCGTCCACGCATCGCCTTGGCAGGGGTCAATCCGCATGCTGGCGAGGGCGGTTTGTTTGGCCGGGAAGAAATCGACATCTTGCAGCCCTGTATGGCGCTTGCACGACAGGAGGGCTTGGAGGTGCACGGCCCATATGCCCCCGACACGGTGTTCATGCGGGCGCGCAAACAGCCCGATGGCCGACAAGAGTTCGATGTGGTCATCGCCATGTACCACGACCAAGGTTTGATTCCTGTGAAATACCTGGGGGTCGACTTGGGCGTCAATGTGACGCTGGGTTTGCCACTCATCAGAACCAGCCCCGATCACGGCACCGCCATGGATGTGGCAGGGCAGGGAGTGGCCAATGCCAACAGTCTGATCCAGGCCATTGGCATGGCACGTCAATTATGCAACCCCGCGTGAAATAGATAAATTGAACTTAAAAGTATTCAATTTATCTTCATTTCAAGGCTGTTAAATCGTCGAAATCGCTGACAACAGTTTGCGGGTTGGGCATGAACATCCGGTGGAGTCATCTTGTAAGTCGTGTGTCTGTTTCACTCCGCTACAATCTCGGGTTGACCCTGATAACGACTCGCTAGAGGATTCCCATGAGTGACACCCCAGTCGACAGCAGCAAACGGACTTGGCTGATTGCCTCCGGTTGCGCAGGTGCCGTAGGCGCTGGCTTTGTGGCCACCCCCTTCGTCAGCAGTTTCCAACCCTCCGAACGAGCCAAAGCGGCTGGTGCGGCAGTCGAAGTGGACATTTCCGCTTTGAACCCGGGTGAGAAGTTGACCGTCGAATGGCGCGGCAAACCTGTTTGGATCATGAAGCGCTCGCCCGAGCAACTTGAATCCTTGAAAAAGATCGAGGGCCAGTTGGCCGATCCCGCATCGGATCGCACCGCATACCCCACACCCGAATACGCCAAGAACGGTCACCGTTCCATCAAGCCCGAAATCATGGTGGCGGTGGGCATTTGCACGCACTTGGGTTGCTCTCCTGGTGACAAGTTTGCAGCAGGCCCTCAGCCTTCCTTGCCCGACGATTGGACGGGTGGTTTCTTGTGCGCTTGCCACGGTTCGACCTTCGACTTGGCTGGCCGCGTGTTCAAGAACAAGCCTGCGCCTGACAACCTCGAAGTGCCTCCGCACATGTACCTGTCTGACACCAAGTTGATCATTGGTGAAGACAAGAAGGCCTGATGGAGAACGACATGGCTGAATTCAAAGAAATTTCCCCCAACGCCCCCGCTGGCGAAAAACTGCTCAACTGGGTTGACAACCGCTTCCCAGCCAGCAAGTTGTACAAGGAACACCTGTCCGAGTACTACGCACCCAAAAACTTCAATTTCTGGTACTTCTTCGGCTCATTGGCGATGTTGGTGCTGGTGATCCAGATCGTGACCGGTATTTTCTTGGTCATGCACTACAAGCCTGATGCGGCGGTGGCCTTTGCCTCGGTCGAATACATCATGCGTGATGTGCCTTGGGGTTGGTTGATCCGATACATGCACTCCACAGGCGCTTCGGCCTTCTTTGTTGTGGTGTATCTGCACATGTTCCGTGGCCTGATTTATGGCAGCTACCGCAAGCCGCGCGAACTGGTTTGGATTTTTGGTTGCGCCATCTTCTTGTGCCTGATGGCTGAAGCGTTCATGGGCTACCTGTTGCCTTGGGGCCAGATGTCTTATTGGGGCGCCCAAGTGATCGTGAACTTGTTCTCGGCCATTCCTTTCATTGGCCCTGACTTGGCGCTGCTGATCCGTGGTGACTTCGTGGTGGGCGATGCGACCTTGAACCGTTTCTTCAGCTTCCACGTGATTGCTGTGCCGCTGGTCTTGTTGGGCTTGGTGGTGGCGCACATCATTGCGTTGCACGAAGTTGGCTCGAACAACCCCGATGGCGTTGAAATCAAAGGCCCCAATGCACCGAAAGATGCCCAAGGACATCCTTTGGACGGCATTCCTTTCCACCCCTACTACACCGTGCACGACATTTTGGGTGTGAGCGTGTTCTTGATGGCGTTCACCGCCATCGTGTTCTTCGCCCCTGAATTCGGTGGTTACTTCCTCGAATACAACAACTTCATCCCGGCCGATCCGTTGACCACACCGTTGCACATTGCACCCGTCTGGTACTTCACGCCCTTCTACTCCATGCTGCGTGCGATCACCAGCGAGATGATGTATGCCTTGATCGCCTGCGTGGTGATTGGCGCTTACTTGGCTGTGGCCAAGGGCAAGCTGCCTCAAGTGCTCAAGGCCGCCGTGGTCGGTGCTGCCGTGGTGATCGCTGCTCTGATGTTGGCCATTGATGCCAAATTCTGGGGCGTTGTGGTCATGGGTGGTGCTGTGGTCATCTTGTTCTTCTTGCCTTGGCTTGACAACAGCCCTGTCAAATCGATCCGTTACCGTCCTGACTGGCACAAATACCTGTACGCTGTGTTCGTGATCAATTTCTTGATCTTGGGCTACCTCGGTGTGCAGCCTCCTTCTCCCATTGGTGAGCGCGTCTCTCAAGTCGGTTCGCTGTTCTATTTTGGCTTCTTCTTGTTGATGCCTTGGTGGAGCAAGCTGGGTACGCCCAAAGCCGTTCCTGACCGCGTGACCTTCACGCCTCACTGAGATCACGGAGATTCAAGAACATGAAAAACATCAAGAAACTCGCGTTGGGCTTTGTGATGGCCCTCGGTCTGATGGCCGGTGCCCATGCCGCTGGTGGCGGTATCGCCTGGGACAAAGCACCCCATAAAACCAATGACTTGGCCGCTTTGCAAAACGGCGCCAAGTTGTTTGTTAACTACTGCTTGAATTGCCACTCTGCTGCTTTCATGCGTTACAACCGCCTGAAAGACATTGGCTTGACTGAGCAACAGATCAAGGACAACTTGCTGTTCACCACCGAAAAAGTGGGCGACACCATGAAGGCCGCGATCGATCCCGTTCAAGCCAAAGAGTGGTTCGGCAAGAACCCGCCTGACTTGACCTTGATGGCCCGTTCGCGTTCAGGCCATGGCGGCACCGGTGCTGATTACCTCTACACCTACCTGCGCACTTACTACCGCGACGAAACCAAGCCGACCGGTTGGAACAATTTGGCCATGCCCAACGTCGGTATGCCCAACCCACTGTGGGAACTGCAAGGCGAGCGTGTGCCGGTTTACACAGAAAAAGAAGAGCATGGCCACAAAGTCCAAATCTTCTCGGGCTGGAAGCAAGTCAAACCAGGCACCATGACGCCTTTGCAGTATGACCAAGCGATTGGTGATCTGGTGGGTTACATGCAGTGGATGGCCGAGCCTGCTCAAAACACCCGTGTTCGAATCGGTGTTTGGGTTCTGATTTTCTTGAGCATCTTCACCTTTATCGCATGGCGTCTGAACGCAGCGTATTGGAAAGACGTCAAGTAATTGATCTTTCACCCGGCCTCAGGGCCGGGTCTTGTGGAGTGGCAGGCCTTGAGGCCTTCCACTCTTTTTGATTTTTTGAGGAGCCTCCGCCATGATGGTGCTTTATTCCGGAACCACTTGCCCTTTTTCCCACCGTTGCCGCTTTGTGCTGTTTGAAAAAGGCATGGATTTCGAGATCCGCGATGTTGACCTCTACAACAAACCGGAAGACATCAACGTCATGAACCCTTACGGCCAAGTGCCGATTTTGGTTGAGCGTGATCTGATTTTGTACGAGTCAAACATCATCAACGAATACATTGATGAGCGTTTCCCTCACCCCCAGTTGATGCCCGGTGACCCCGTGGATCGCGCACGTGTTCGCTTGTTCTTGCTCAACTTCGAAAAAGAACTCTTTGCCCACGTGCTGACCTTGGAAAACCGTGCCCTCAAAGGCAATGACAAGGCGCTTGAGAAGGCCCGCTCACACATCCGTGACCGCCTGACACAACTGGCCCCCGTGTTCTTGAAAAACAAGTTCATGTTGGGTGACA
Organism: Pseudomonadota bacterium; assembly: GCA_041179665.1. Taxonomy (GTDB): domain Bacteria; phylum Pseudomonadota; class Gammaproteobacteria; order Burkholderiales; family Burkholderiaceae_C; genus Limnohabitans_A. The sequence goes on along the minus strand of JBEGTA010000125.1, from coordinate 1,653 downwards.
ACTTCTCGATGCTCGACGTGGCGATTGCTCCCTTGCTTTGGCGCCTCGACTACTACGGCATTGAACTCAGCAAAAACGCGGCACCGTTGCTCAAATACGCTGAACGCATCTTCTCGCGTCCCGCCTACATTGAAGCACTGACACCGTCCGAAAAGGTCATGCGCAAGTAATCCGATTCGGAGCTCACCATGATCAGTTCGGCCGAACTGCCTTCTACACGCCCCTATTTGATTCGGGCGTTGTACGACTGGTGTTCCGAAAACGGCTTCACGCCCTACGTCGCCGTCAAGGTTGACCACTCGGTGCAGGTGCCGCGTGAATATGTGCAGGGCGGGGAGATCGTGCTCAATGTCAGCATGGACGCCACCAGTTCGCTGAAGTTGGGCAATGACTTCATCGAATTCAAAGCCCGTTTCGGCGGCAAGCCCTGCGACATCATGGTGCCCATTCACCGCGTGATGGCCATTTATGCCCGCGAAAACGGCCAGGGCATGGCGTTTCCGGTCAGTGACGATGACGCAGCTCCTGCGATTTTGTCGGCCGTTGATGTGCCCACGCCATCGTCCGATCAGGGCGATGAACCGCAGCCACCATCGCCCCCCACAGGCCGGCCTGCGCTCAAGCGTGTGAAGTAAAAATTTAACCATTCGACCTCAATTCGAGGTCAGGATCAAGTTAGAATCTAGCCCGTGCCGCTTTAGCTCAGTTGGTAGAGCACCCGCCTTGTAAGCGGTAGGTCGTCAGTTCGAATCCGACAAGCGGCACCAAAAAATTGAAAGGCCCTGATCTCTGATCCGGGCCTTTTTCTTTGCCTGTCGTGGATGCGCTGATCCGGCCGCGTGGGCATCAAGGGGTTCGGTTCAACACCTTGATTCGAATGGCCGTGACACCTAAACCTTTTTGGACCAAGTGCGCTTGCAAAGCGGGCACCAATTGCCGCAATTTGGCAGCCACCGCGTTTGAGCTGACCAAAAGGCACCAGCATCCCTCTTCAAGTGGACCGGCCTGAACACCCGCGCGAAGGGGGGCGGGCAACAAGCTGTGAATGGCTTTTAGGCGGGCCGATGATTCACGAATCACATCAGTCAAGCGCGCAAAAGTCGGGGATTCTTGGGCGGCCTGCTGCAGAGGAATGGCTTGGTGACGTTTTTGCATGGTTGAAAGTGAGACCTCATTATCCGGTAGCCTTTGTAAGTTGGGGTTACGCCCTGAAAATGGGCAGTCCAGCGGCTAAAATCGATCCGTTTTGCTGGCGCATGATGCGTCCAGTTGTGGACCTTGGGGTAGTCATCCCGTTGGCCCGGTTTCCTTTGAACACTTTAACTTGACAGGATAGACGGTCTGTCTCTCAGCCCACGTGCTGAAGGTAGATCTCGCAGACATGGCCATCCCATTCCTCACCAAAATTTTTGGCAGTCGCAATGACCGCCTTCTCAAGCAATACCGTAAAACGGTGGAGCGGATCAATGCATTGGAGTCTGGGCTGGAGGCGCTGAGCGACGACGAACTGCGCGCCAAAACCCAAAATTTTCGTGAGCGCTTTGCTGCCGGTGAAGCGCTAGACGCTATGTTGCCTGAGGCCTTTGCGGTCGTGCGTGAAGGCTCTAAGCGCGTCATGAAGATGCGCCACTTTGATGTGCAGATGGCCGGCGG
>JBEGTA010000124.1:0-15874 GCA_041179665.1 Pseudomonadota bacterium | reverse complement strand
GCGATGATTTTCACCAAGCCATACCAAGCGGTCACGCCGGGCATGCCCACAGCGCCCAAGTAATGCGACAAGGGCACGTGGGTGGTGTCGACTTTGCGCAGGGCGCCCGGCACGTTGGCGTCCACGGCGCTGTACTCTTGCCAGCCGCCCATGCCCACCACCGAATCGCCAGCCTTGAATTTGGGGTGACGGCTGTCCACCACCTCGCCGACGGTGCCGCCGATCATGACCTCACCCAAGGGCTGCGGCACTGCGTAGCTTTTGCTTTCGTTCATGCGGCCGCGCATGTAGGGGTCGAGGCTCAGGTAATGATGGCACACCAGCACTTCGCCGTCTTTCAATTCAGGCAATGGCAATTCGACCATTTTGAAATTCTGAGCAGTGGCCTCGCCCTGTGGGCGGTTGTCCAAAACGATGCGGTGGTTGATGGGCATAAAAGTCTCCTGTTGATCGGGGTTTAGTCGGTTGAAATGTGGCTTGTCTCGGGGCGGCTGACATATTTGAAGGTGCCCGTGGCATGGGCGCACAACTGGCCTTGGGCATCAAACACTTTGCCCTCGGTAAAGGCCATGCTACGGGTGCGGTGCAACAGCTGTCCCTGTCCGACCAGCACTGGCTGGGTTTGCGCATGTGACGGCGGCACTTGGGCTGGCCGCATGAAGGAGGTTTTCATCTCGATGGTCACCACCCCAGATGCCGGCTCGACGCTGCGCGCAGCGGTGGCCATGATGACATCCAAAAAGGTCATCACCGCGCCACCGTGCGTGACCGCGAAAGAGTTGAGGTGCTCCGGCTGCGGCGAAAAATGCAGCACAGATTGACCACCCTCAAACTTTTCGAGGGTGAAACCCAAGAGATTGACAAAGGGAATGTCGGCGCCGAAAGGAAGGCTCATGTGCAGCGGGTTGTTGGGGCTTAACCGCCGATGATGGCGCTGACGCCACCATCCACCGCCAGCCATTGGCCGGTGATGTGTTTGCCAGCGTCTGATGCGAACAACAAGGCCAGGCCTTTCAGGTCTTCGTCGTCACCCAAGCGGCGCAAAGGAGCGCCTTTGGCCATGTTGTCGGCGCCCAGTTTTTCAAGCAAGCCATAGGTCATTTTGCTGGGGAAGAAACCGGGGCAAATGGCGTTCACCGTGATGCCATATTCGCCCCACTCCCCTGCCAATGCGCGGGTGAAGTTGACGACCGCACCTTTGGAGGTGTTGTAGGCGATGGTCTTCATCTCAGAAGGGTTGCCGGCCAAACCGGCAATCGAGGCCACATTGAGGATGCGGCCTTTGCGGCGAGGAATCATGCAACGCTTGGCCACTTCTTGCGACAGCAAAAAATAGCCGCGCACGTTCAGGTTCATCACTTTGTCCCAAGCTTCGACCGGGTGCTCTTCGGCCGGTGCACCCCACGAGGCCCCGGCGTTGTTGACCAAAATATCAATGTTGCCCATGCGCTCGAGGGTCTCGGTGGCCAAGCGGCGAATGTCTTCTTCATTGCCGCAATCGGCGGCAATCCAGCGAGCGTCGATGCCGGCGGATTGCAACTGGGCCGCAGCTTCTTCGAGGTCGGCGGCTTTGCGCGAGCTCAGCATGATCTTGGCACCCGCCTCGCCCAAGGCGTGCGCCATTTGCAAGCCCAGACCGCGAGAGCCGCCGGTGACCAAGGCCACTTGGCCTGTTAAATCAAAAAGCTGTTGAATCGTGCGTGACATGACGTACTTCCTTGGGGGGTGGGTTCAAACGGTGTAATCCATGCAACGGCGTTCTTTGACCACCGCTTTCATGAAAGGCTTTGCAGCCAGATGTTGCGGGTGATTTTGATAAGCCGCTAGCACCTGCGCGTCATCCACCAACATGTTCAGGACCAAATCGTTGGTGCAATCCCAACCTGCTTGGGCTGTGGCCACTTCAAATTCATGGATGCCGGGCACCAGCTGCGAAAAACTGCGCAACAAACTGGCCGCTTTGTGGATGTTTTCAGCCTTGTCCGCGCCTTCGGCGTGGTCCAACAAGCTCCACATCACGATGTGTCGAATCATCAAAAGGCCTCCTCAGGCAAGTTCGCGCAGGTGGCATCACGGGACTTCACCACGTTCAGCCAAGCGCCAATTTTGGGCAGTTCATAACGGAAAAAATACCGGCAGGCGGCCTGTCGCCCTTGAGCGGCCGCCGAGGCATCGTGCTGCAGACTGGAAGCCACATCGAGCCAAATCCAAGCGATCACCGTGTGGCCAAAGGCCTGCAAGTAAGGCACCGCATTGGCCAAGGCTTCGGCGGGCTCGGCGCCGTCCCACGCCAAGTGCGTGGCTTGCCCGATTTGCTGCAAAGCGTCACACAAAGCGGCAGCTTCAGGCGCCCAGTGGCTTTCGGCTTTTGCGGCAGTGGCCAACATGCGCTCAGACAGCAGCTGCAAACCGCGCCCTTTTTCCATCAGCACTTTGCGGCCCAACAGGTCCATCGCCTGAATGCCGTGGGTGCCCTCATGAATCATGTTCAAGCGGTTGTCACGCCAGTATTGCTCTACGGGAAAGTCGCGTGTGTAGCCGTAGCCGCCGTGCACTTGAATCGCCAAACTGTTGGCTTCAAGGCACCACTCGCTCGGGAAACTTTTCACGATCGGGGTCAGCACTTCCAGCAGCAAGCGGGCCACGTCGGCTTGTTCCGGGGTGCCGGTGTGCTGTTCGTCCACCAAGCGGGCGCTGTACAAAGCCAGTGCCAGTGCCCCTTCGCTGTAAGATTTTTGGGCCAGCAACATGCGCTTGACATCGGCGTGCTCAATGATGCGCACCTGGGGCTGACTGGCATCTTTGCCGCCCGCACCTGTGGGGCGGCCTTGCGGTCTGTTTTTGGCGTAATCCAAGCTGGCGTAATAGCCCGCCATGCCCAGCATGGTGGCGGCCAGCCCCACGCCAATGCGGGCTTCGTTCATCATGTGGAACATGCAGCGCAAGCCGTCGCCCGGGCGGCCAACCAAATAAGCCACCGCGCCGCTGCCTGAACCGTCCAAACCGCCTCCGGTGCTGAGCACGGGGTATTTGCCCTCGCCAAAATTCAGCAAGGTGTTGGTGGTGCCGCGCCAACCGCATTTGTGGTTCAGGCCTGCCAGTGCCACATCGTTGCGTTCACCCGTGAGCTGCCCATCAGGGCCGACCATTTTCTTGGGCACGATGAACAGCGAGATCCCTTTCACACCGGGGACCAGTTGGCCTTTGTCATCGGGAATTTTGGCCAACACGAGGTGCACGATGTTTTCGCTCAATTCGTGCTCACCCGAGGAAATCCACATCTTGTTGCCTTTGAGGCGGTAGCGTGGCCCCAAGGGGTCGGCTTCAAAGTCGGCCCCATCGGGGGTGGCGCGAGTGGTGACGTCGCTGAGCGATGAGCCGGCTTGTGGCTCGCTCAAACACATGGTCCCCGAAAAACGGCCTGAAAATTCTTGGGCGGCAAACACCTTTTTTTGCATCGCTGTGCCATGCACCATGAGCAAGTTGGCGTTGCCACTGGTCAACATGCCCGAACCGATGCTGACCGACGCCATGGAGAAAAAGGCGTTGGCCGCCGCCTCGACGGTATAGGGCAACTGCATGCCGCCCACCTCATAGTCTTGCGCGGCACTCAACATGCCTGACTCGGCATAGGCTTTGTAGGCATCGTGGGTGGCCTGCGGCAAGATGACTTTTTCGCCATCAAACTGAGGCTCTTGCGTGTCTACCAAACGGTTAAATGGGGCAAACTTTTCTCGTGCGATGCGCTCGCAGGTGTCGAGCACGGCATCGATCGTCTCGCGGGAATGATCGGCAAAGCGCTCACGGCTTTGCAAGGTTTCGACTTTCAGCCAGTCGTGCAGCAAAAAATCGACAGTAGAACGCAAGCTCATCGAATCAGCCTTTCAGGTCATTGCCTTGCCCGCATGCGAGACACGATCGCAAAAAAGGGCAAAGGACATGATGCCCTTTGCCCTCGTGCGGGTCAGCCCCCCACGCGACAGTGCCTTACAGCACTTCGAAAATGCCGCAGGCGCCCATGCCGCCGCCAATGCACATGGTCACCGCCACGCGTTTGGCTCCGCGGCGCTTACCTTCAATCAGGGCATGCCCTGTCAGGCGTTGGCCGCTCACACCATAGGGGTGACCGACAGCAATGGCGCCGCCGTTGACGTTCAGGCGGTCTGCTGGAATGCCCAATTTGTCGCGGCAATACAGCACCTGAACCGCAAAGGCTTCGTTCAGCTCCCACAAGTCGATGTCGTTGACGGTCAAACCCAAACGGGCCAAGGCTTTGGGCACGGCATACACCGGACCAATGCCCATCTCGTCGGGTTCACAGCCGGCCACAGCAAATCCGAGGAAACGCCCCAAGGGCTTGAGACCACGTTGTTCGGCCAATTTCTCGTCCATCAACACACAGGCACCGGCGCCGTCAGAAAACTGGCTGGCGTTACCGGCAGAAACCAAGCCGCCCGGCAAGGCAGAGCGCAGTCCGGCAATGGCCTCCACCGTGGTGCCTTCGCGCAGACCTTCGTCACGGCTCACCGTCACTTGCTTGGTGGTGAGGCCCATGACTTTGTCGGCCACGCCTTGGGTCACGGTGATGGGGGCGATTTCGGCATCAAATTTGCCCTCGGCCGCAGCGGCACAGGCTTTTTGCTGGCTGCCCGCACCGTATTCGTCCATGCGGTCACGGCCAATTTTGTAGCGCTTGGCCACTTGCTCGGCGGTTTGCAACATGTTCCAGTAGATTTCTGGCTTTTGCTTGGCCAAAGCCAAGTCACGCATCATGTGCATGTTCATTTCTTGTTGCACGCAAGAAATGCTCTCCACACCGCCGGCCACATAGACCTGACCTTCACCCGCAATGATGCGTTGTGCGGCCAAGGCAATGGTCTGCAAACCCGAAGAGCAAAAACGGTTCACGGTCATGCCCGAGACCGAGATGGGGAGACCTGCTTTCAAAGCAATTTGACGTGCGATGTTGGCGCCTGTGGCCCCTTCGGGTGTGGCGCAGCCCATGATCACGTCTTCAACTTCAGCGGCATCAATGCCGGCACGCGCCACCGCGTGTTGCACCGCGTGGCCACCCAGTGTGGCGCCATGGGTCATGTTGAAGGCCCCTTTCCAGCTTTTGGCCAGAGGGGTGCGGGCGGTAGATACGATGACTACATTCGTCATGATGAAAACCTTTCATGTGAGGCGATTGACGCGGGGTCACTCGCCTCGAAAATAAAAATTCAGTTGAATGTTTTGCCTTCGGCCACCAGACGCTGAATCAGCGGTGCGGGTTGCCAGAATTGAGCATCGTCGTGTGGGTTTTTGGCGAAACGTTTCATCGCTTCGGCCACATTGAACAAGCCGAGGGTGTCGGCATAAATCATGGGGCCACCACGCCAGAGCGGGAAGCCGTAGCCTGTCAGGTACACCATGTCGATGTCGCTGGCTTTGCTGGCGATGCCCTCTTCCAGAATGTGTGCCGCTTCGTTGACCAACGAGAACACCAGACGCTGCACGATTTCTTCATCTGAGATCTTGCGCGGTGTGATGCCCAAAGAGGCCCGGTGTTTTTCGATCATCTCGACCACCAAGGTGCTCGGAATGGCATCGCGTTTACCGGCTTGGTAGTCGTACCAACCCGCGCCAGTCTTTTGACCAAAGCGACCCATTTCGCACAGCAAGTCGGCAGTCTTGCTGTATTTGAGGTTGGGCTTTTCGGTGTAACGGCGTTTGCGGATGGCCCAGCCGATGTCGTTGCCCGCCAAGTCACCCATTCGGAAGGGGCCCATGGCAAAGCCAAATTTTTCGACCGCTTTGTCCACTTGGGCCGGTGTGCAGCCTTCTTCGATCAGGAAGCCCGCTTGACGGCTGTACTGCTCGATCATGCGGTTGCCAATGAAGCCGTCGCACACGCCAGACACCACCGAGGTCTTTTTGATTTTTTTACCAACCGCCATGACGGTGGCCAAAACATCTTTGCCGGTTTGCGCGCCGCGCACCACTTCGAGCAACTTCATGACGTTGGCAGGGCTGAAGAAGTGCATGCCGACCACGTCTTGGGGGCGCTTGGTGAAGGAGGCAATTTTGTTCACATCCAGCGTGGAGGTGTTGGAAGCCAAAATAGCGCCGGGCTTCATGACCGCATCGAGTTGCTTGAAGACGGCTTCTTTCACGCCCATTTCTTCAAACACCGCTTCGATCACCAAATCGGCTTGGCCAATTTCGTCGTAGCTCAGGGTGGTGCTCAACAAGGCCATGCGCTCTTCGTATTTTTCGGGCTTGAGTTTGCCTTTTTTGACTTGCGCTTCGTAGTTTTTGCGAATGGTGGCGACACCGCGGTCCAAAGCGTCTTGCTTCATCTCGAGCATCTTGACCGGAATGCCAGCGTTCAAGAAGTTCATGGCAATGCCACCGCCCATGGTTCCAGCACCAATGACGGCAATCGCCTTGATGTCGCGCTTGGGGGTGTCTTCGGGCACATCAGGAATCTTGCTGGCTGCACGGTCGGCCATGAAAATGTGGCGCAGTGCACGCGACTCAGGCGTGAGCATGAGGTTCATGAAAACCTCGCGCTCGTAGACCATGCCTTCTTCAAACTTTTTGGTGGTGGCTGACTCCACGGCGTCCACGCATTTGGCTGGGGCGGGCAGGTTTTTGGCCATGCCTTTGACCATGTTGCGGGCAAACTGAAAATAGGCATCGCCTTGGGGGTGCTTGCAAGGCAAGTTGCGCACCAAGGGCAAGGGCGATCCGTCCGCGTGGGCTGCGGCCACTTTACGGGCCAACGCCAAGGCTTCTTCCGGCAAGGATTCCGCTGATTTGGCCATTGCATCAAACAACTTTTGGCCAGGCAGCATGGCCAACATCTCGCTCTTGATGGCCTCGCCGCTGACGATCATGTTGAGCGCCGGCTCCACGCCCAAGACGCGTGGCAAACGCTGTGTGCCGCCTGCGCCTGGAATCAAGCCCAGCTTCACTTCGGGCAAGGCAATGCTGGTGCCGGGCGACGCAATGCGGTAGTGGCAGCCCAAGGCCAACTCGAGGCCGCCGCCCATCGCCACCGAGTGAATGGCTGCGACCACGGGCTTGGCCGAGTTTTCACAGGCGCTGATCACGCTCAGCAAATTGGGTTCTTGGATGGCCTTGGGAGAGCCGAATTCACGAATGTCGGCACCGCCAGAAAAGGCTTTGCCGCCGCCCGTGATGACGATGGCTTTGACGGCCGCATCTTGATTGGCTTTTGCCAGCCCATCGGTGATGCCTACCCGGGTCGACAGACCCAAACCATTGACGGGCGGGTTCATCATGGTGATGACCGCGACATCGCCGTGGACTTTGTATTCAGCTGTCATGCTGCTGTTCCTTTGCGTGAATTAAAGGGGGTCGCCAAAAAAGAACGGTCGTTCTATTTTGGTGGATTGTAGTGCCTAGCGGATCGAAATTGGAGCGGATTTGTCTCAACCGAGACGAATTTCAAACTTCGAGCCACTCTTTGCGGATGTAAGTGTTCTCGCGCAGGGCTTCGGGTGTGCCTTCGAAGACGATGCTGCCGTGTCCCATGACCAAAGCGCGGTCCGAAATCTTCATGGCAATGGTCAGCTTTTGCTCAATCAACAAGACCGAGATCCCACGGCTTTTGAGTTCTTCCAGATACTGCCCCACCAACTCCACAATCTTGGGCGCCAAGCCTTCGGTGGGTTCGTCAATGATGATCAGGTCAGGATCGCCCATCAGGGTGCGACACAGCGTGAGCATTTGCTGTTCACCACCGGACAACACGCCGGCTTCGGTGTGTTCGCGTTCTTTCAGCCGAGGAAACATGGTGTACATGTCGTCAAACGACCAGCGACCATTTTGGCCACTGCGTTTTTGTCCCAACTGCAGGTTTTGGTGCACCGTCAGCTTGGGAAAAATATCCCGGTTTTCAGGCACATAACCAAGACCCAGATGGGCAATTTCGTAGGCTTTTTTGCCTTGGATGGCTTTTCCGTTCCAGTCGACTCGCCCTTGGCAGTCAACCAAACCCATGATCGCCTTGGCAGTGGTGGATCGGCCCGAGCCGTTGCGCCCCAGCAAGGCCACAATCTCGCCCTTGGCGACTTCAAAACTCACGCCATGCAATACATGGCTTTTGCCGTAATAGGCGTGAAGGTTGTCTACTTGCAGCATCAATGGCCTCCCACTTGGCTGTCGGCAACGGGTGAGCCCAAATAGGCCTCTTGCACTTTGGCATTGGCTCGCACAGCTTCTGGGGTGTCAAAGGCAATGACTTCGCCGTACACCACCACCGCAATTTTGTCGGCCAGACCGAACACCACGCCCATGTCGTGCTCCACAGTCAGCAAGGTTTTTCCCACCGTCACTTCTTTGATGAGGTGGATGAATCGCGAGGTTTCGCTTTTGCTCATGCCGGCCGTGGGTTCGTCCAACAAAATGACATCCGACCCGCCTGCAATCGTGACCCCAATCTCCAGGGCGCGTTGTTCGGCGTAGGTCAAATTGACGGCCAGCACGTCGCGCTTTTTGTCCAAACGGATCATCTCGAGCAGCTGGTCGGCACGCTCATTGGCGTCTTTCAGACCCGACAAAAACTTGAAAAAGGTGTATTTGTAGCCCAGGCTCCACAGCACCGCACAGCGCAGATTTTCGAAAACACTCAACTTGGGGAAGATGTTGGTGATCTGAAAACTCCGCGACAACCCCATGCGGTTGATCTCGTAGGGCGTCTTGTGCTGGATGGCTTTGCCGTTCAGCAAAATGTCACCACTGGTGGGGCCAAAACGGCCACTGATCAGGTTGAACAGCGTGGATTTACCCGCACCGTTGGGGCCAATCACAGCGATGCGCTCGCCTGGCTCAACCGCCAAGTTCACGCCACGGATGATTTCGGTCTTGCCGAAATTCTTCCGCACATCTTTCAGTTCCAATGCGTAGGTCGTACTCATACTGCAGTCTCCCGGCGCTTGATTTCTTTTTCAATCTCGGTCTGGATCTCGCCCCAATCCAGAATAAATTGGCGCCTGGCCAGCTCAAACAAACCCAAGCCGGTCAGCATGACAAATCCGGCCCCAAACCAGCTGTCCAACCCCTTGGCGTTGAGCGTGGCTCCCATGAATTTGACGGTGTCACCCAAAGCCGAATTGAGTTGCAGGTGGTAGACCATCTCGATCATGGCGCCCGCGCCGGTCAGCATGACAATGGCGGTCAGGCCTAAGCCCAAATAGCTGGTCCAAATTTGGCGCAGCTTGCCAAACTTAGCAACCCGCAGGTTCATCATGATCAGGCTGGCAATGCCGCCTGGGGCGTACATCACCATGAACAAAAAGACAAGGCCCAAATAAAGCAACCAAGCCTTGGTCAACTCGCTCAGCAAGACAAACGCAATGACCATCAAGATGGCGCCGATGATGGGGCCGAAGAAGAAGGTGGCGCCGCCCAAAAAGGTGAAGAGCAAGTAAGCGCCCGAGCGCCCTGCCCCCACCACTTCGGCGGTGACGATTTCAAAGTTGAGCGCGCCCAAGCCGCCGGCAATGCCCGCAAAAAAACCAGCAATGATGAAGGCGATGTAGCGTACGCGCTGCGTGTTGTAGCCAATGAATTCGACGCGCTCAGGGTTGTCACGCACCGCGTTCAAGATGCGACCCAACGGCGTTTGGGTGAAAGCGAACATCAGGGCCACGCACACAAAGGTGTAGGCCGCAATCAGGTAATAAACCTGAATTTGGGGTCCATAGGTGATGCCAAAAAAGGGCTCGCCTGCGACACGGTTGCCCGACACACCCGCCTCTCCGCCAAAGAACTCAGAGAACATGAGGGACATGGCAAAGACCAACTCGGCCACACCCAAAGTGATCATGGCAAACGGCGTGCCTGATTTGCGGGTGGTGACCCATCCCAGCAAGATGGCAAAGCCCATGCCGGCAACACCGCCCACGATGGGCAGCAGGCTGACCGGGATGTGCAACTTGCCCGCGGTCACCGCGTTCAATGCATGAATGGCCATGTACGAGCCCAAGCCGGTGTACACCGCATGGCCAAAACTGAGCATGCCGCCCTGCCCGAGCAACATGTTGTAAGACAGGCACGCAATGACGGCGATGCCCATCTGGGCCAACATGGTGGTGGACAGGTTGCTGGTGAAGACCAGCGGGGCCGTCATCAACACCAGGGCAAACAAGCCCCAAATGATCCATCGGCCAACGTTGTAGGGTTTGAATTTGTAGACTGCTGCCATGACTTAACCCTCGCGTGTGCCCAAGAGACCCTTGGGCCGGAAGATGAGGATCAACACCAAGAACAAATACGGCAAGATGGGCGCGACTTGCGACAAGGTGAGTTTGGCAAACGAGTTTTCTTGCGTTGCAGTCGACAGGGCCCAACCCATGTCTTTGGCAAAGGTGAGGAAGGAGTAATCAATCGCCACCGCAAAGGTTTGGATCACGCCAATCAGCAAGGAGGCCAAGAAGGCGCCTGACAACGAACCCATGCCCCCCACCACCACGACCACAAAAATGACCGATCCCACGGTGGCGGCCATGGCCGGTTCGGTCACGAAGGTGCTGCCTCCAATCACACCAGCCAAGCCAGCCAGACCCGTGCCAGCACCAAACACCAGCATGAAGACGCGCGGCACGTTGTGGCCCAAGGCTTCAGCCATTTCGGGGTGGGTCAAGGCTGCTTGAATGACCAAACCGATGCGGGTGCGGGTGAGCAACAGCCACAAAGAAATCAGCATCAACAAGGCCACCAGCATCATGAAGCCCCGCGTGGCTGGAAATGGTGAGCACACCACGCGAACGGCTGCGTCGGTGGCCGCGCACAATTCGACCGGCGCCGATCCCCAGACGAGACTCAAGCCATTCACCGAGTGGTTGATGAGGGTGAAAGCGGAGCTGCGAAGAATTTCGGGCGGCGGGAACTCGACGGCGGTTCGGCCCCAGATCAATTGCACCAATTCCAGTGCGACATAAGACAAGCCAAAAGTCACCAGCAACTCGGGCACATGGCCAAAGGGGTGCACTTTGCGCAGGGTGATGCGTTCAAAAAGCGCGCCACAGGCGCCCACCATGAGCGGGGCCAGCACCAGTGCGGGCCAAAAACCGATCCAGCCAGACAAGGTGTGGCCGAAATAAGCGCCGATCATGTAAAAGCTGGCGTGCGCAAAATTCAACACGCCCATCATGCTGAAAATCAGGGTCAGCCCTGAGCTGAGCATGAAAAGCAACAGCCCGTAACTGAGACCGTTGAGCATGGAGATGATGAAAAACTCCATAAATACTGACACTTTCCAGGCTCTGCAGGAGCCTAACTTCGTTACCGAAAGTGGGTTGGCAAATTCAACCCGAGACTAAGAGCGACTCACAGACAAAACAATGGCCCGATCACTGGCGTGACTATCGGGCCACTGTACCCATGCAAAAAGACCAGAGCGGCCACCCTGCAAATCAGCTTTGCAGGGCTGGCGATCTTGCCTTAGCCTGGGCGCTTCATCTGGCAGCTGGTCGGTGTGCTCGACACATAGGAAGGGAATTCCTTCACGGGTGCCAAAGTCATGCCGGTGTTTTCAGGGCTGTAGGGGAACTTCTTGTCGGCTTTTTGCCAAACCGTCATGTACAGCGGCTGTTGCAACTGGTGGTCAGTTTTGCGAATCTGCACTTCACCGTGGTAGCTCTTGAAGGTCAGGCCTTCCAGGGCTGCAGCCACTTTCACAGGGTCGGTCGATTTGGCTTTGGCCATGGCCTCACCCAAAGCGGTGTAGATCGAAATCACCGAACCGGTGTAGAAGTCGTCATTGAATTTGGCCTTGAACTCGGCCATCCATTTGGCCATGTCACCACCCATGTTGTAGTGGTTATAGGCAATTTGGAAGACGCGGCCAGCAGCGCTTTGGCCCAAGGCGGTTGGGGTGCCGGTGACGCCGGTGTAGTAGGTGTAGAACTTGCCGTTGTAACCGCCTTCGTTGGCCGCTTTAACGAGCAAGGCCAAGTCAGAGCCCCAGTTGCCGGTGATCACCGTGTCGGCGCCAGAGGCTTTGATTTTGGCGATGTAAGGCGAGAAGTCACGAACTTGTGCCAAGGGGTGCAGGTCTTCACCCACGATTTGGACATCGGGACGCTTGCGCGCCAAGTTTTCCTTGGCGTACTTGGCGACTTGGTGGCCGTGCGAGTAGTTCTGGTTGAACAGGTAGACCTTTTTGATGTCCTTGTCGTCTTTCATGAAGGTCGTCATGGCTTCGATCTTCATGGAGGTGTCGGCATCAAAACGGAAGTGCCAGTAGCTGCATTTGCTGTTGGTGAAATCGGGGTCAACCGCTGAGTGGTTCAGGAAAATGATTTCCTTGCCGGGGTTGCGTTCGTTGTGCTTGTTCACCGCTTCGATCAAGGCACCAGCCACCGAAGAACCGTTGCCTTGGGTGATGTAACGCACGCCTTGGTCCATGGCGGCCTTGAGGGCGTTCAAGCTCTCAGCAGGGCTGAGTTTGTTGTCGATGCCAATGACCTCGAATTTGACGCCTGCAGGATTGGTTTTGCTAAATTTTTCGGCAAAAAACTGAAAGCTCTTCAGTTGGTTGCTGCCCACTGGGGCCATCAAACCCGACAAAGGATCGATCCACGCGATTTTGACGGTCTCGCCTTTTTGGGCCATAGCCCCCATGGAACAAACCGCAAAGGCGGCAGCTGCAATCAAACGGGTGGTGGTTTTCATTCAAGGTCTCCTGCGTTGTGAATCAGAACTTCGTCAGCGTAACCGCTGAAATGTGAAATGCGCTCGGGGTTTGCACCTAAGACATATCACCCGCGCGACTCTTTTTTTGCACCGGCGTGGTGAACGTCAAATGCCGGGCAAAACATAGTCGGCCAACATCTCGCGCAGACGCGTTTTCAGCATCTTGCCGGTGGCCCCAAGTGGAATGGCATCCACGAACACGACGTCGTCTGGAATCTGCCATTTGGCGGTTTTACCGTCATAAAACTGAATCAGTTCATCGCGCGTCAATGGGCTGTCTGGGCGCTTGACGACACACACAATGGGCCGCTCGTCCCACTTGGGGTGGCGCATGCCAATGCAGGCGGCCATGGCCACTGACGGATGAGCCATCGCGATGTTTTCAATGTCAATGGAGCTGATCCATTCGCCGCCAGACTTGATAACGTCTTTGCTGCGGTCGGTGATTTGCATGAAACCATCGGCATCAATCGTGGCCACATCACCGGTCGGAAACCAGCCCTCCACCAAGGGGCTACCGCCTTCTTGCTTGAAATACGAAGCAATCACCCATGGGCCTTTGACCAACAAATCGCCAGATGCCTTGCCGTCGTGGGGCAGCGTTTTTCCAGCGTCATCCACAATTTTCATGTCGATGCCGTAAATGCAACGCCCTTGTTTCATGCGCAATTTCATTTGCGCTTCAGCGGGCAGTGCGAGGTGCTTGTTTTTCAGCGTGCAGACGGTGCCCAGCGGGCTGAGCTCGGTCATGCCCCACGCATGCAAAACATCGACGTTGTAGTCTTGCCTGAAGGCATCGATCATGGCGGGCGGGCAAGCCGAGCCGCCAATCACTGTTCGATTCAGATGGCTAAACCGCAGACCCGCCGGCTTCATGTGTCCCAACAACATTTGCCACACCGTGGGCACGCCTGCGGCAAACGTCACGCGCTCCGCCTCAATCAGTTCGTACACCGATTTGCCATCCAATGCCGGTCCGGGAAACACCAGTTTGGCGCCCGCGATGGCCGCGCTGTAGGGAATGCCCCAGGCATTGACGTGGAACATGGGCACCACGGGCAAGATGGCATCACGGGCCGAAATGCACATCGAGTCGGGCAAGGCCGCAGCGTAGGCGTGCAAAACGGTGGACCGGTGGCTGTACAAAGCCCCTTTGGGGTTGCCCGTGGTGCCGCTGGTGTAGCAGAGACTGCAGGCGGTGTTTTCATCCAGCTGCGGCCAATCGTAGGTGGTGGCTTGTCCACCAATCCACGCTTCGTAACTCACCAAATGGGGAATGCCGGTATCCGCTGGCAGTTTGTCGGCATCGCACAGGGCCACAAATTGGGTCACGGTGGGGCACTTGGCATGAATCGCCTGAACCAAGGGCAGAAAAGTCATGTCAAAACACAACACGTGGTCTTCGGCGTGGTTCACGATCCAGGCCAATTGCTCGGGGTGCAGGCGGGGGTTCAAGGTGTGCAAAACACGCCCCGACCCGCTCACGCCAAAGTAAAGCTCCAGGTGTCGGTAACCGTTCCATGCCAAGGTGGCGATGCGTGCGCCTGCAGGTGTTTTTGTGGCGTCCAGTGCATTGGCTGCTTGTCGTGCGCGGCGAGCCACATCGGACCATGTGGCGCGGTGAATGTCGCCTTCGACACGACGTGAAACGACCTCACTGTCCCCGTGGTGCTTGTCTGCAAACTCAATCAACGAAGAAATGAGCAGTGATTGCTGTTGCATCAGTCCCAGCATGAAGGTCTCCTTTTTTGTTGTCTCGATAAACCAGCCAAATCATTGTGCACGCGACCGAATCAATAAATCCCCAAAAACCCGCCTTTGCGAGGGTCCTTGTCAACAGCGTGACAATGCAAAGCTATGGATTTGTCCCCGCAGCCCACATTTACCGCCTCTGAAGGGCAGACATTGCTCACTTGGACCCACCGGTTAACGCAACTGGGCCCCCGTTTTTTCACGCGATTGCAGCCGTCACCCGTGGCGGCGCCTCGTTGGGCTGCTTGTAACCACGCTTTGTTGCAGTCCCTGGGTTGGCCCGAAGCCCTTTTTGACGACGCGCAGTTGCCCGCATTTGCTGGCAATGCCGTGCTGCAAGGCTCAGACCCCCTGGCCACCGTGTACAGCGGGCACCAGTTTGGCCAATGGGCCGGGCAATTGGGCGATGGGCGCGCCATTTGGTTGGGCGAAGCGGCATCGCGCATGGGCCCGCAAGAAATTCAACTCAAAGGCGCAGGCCGAACGCCCTACTCCCGTGGCGGCGATGGCCGTGCCGTTTTGCGCTCGAGCATTCGAGAATATCTGTGCAGCGAAGCCATGCACGGATTGGGTATTCCCACCACCCGCGCGCTGTGCCTGGTGGCCTCACCCGAACCGGTGCGACGCGAAGAAATTGAAAGCGCAGCCGTGGTGACCCGCGTTGCCCCCAGTTTTTTGCGCTTCGGACACTTTGAGCATTTTTCAAGCGCATCGCACCTCGACGAATTGCGTCAGCTGGCCGACCACGCCATTGCCCACCACCTGCCCGAGTGCCTCAAGCGTCAAACCCAGTGGCAAGGTAATGTTTACGCCGCCTTGCTCGACGAAGTGCAAGACCGCACCGCCCATTTGTTGGCCCAGTGGCAAGCCGTGGGTTTTTGCCATGGGGTCATGAACACCGACAACATGAGCCTGCTGGGATTGACGATTGACTACGGTCCCTTCCAATTTTTAGATCGGTTCAACCCCGCCCATATTTGCAACCACTCAGACCATCAAGGTCGCTATGCCTATGGCCGACAGCCCAATGTGGCGTACTGGAATTTGTATTGTCTGGCGCAAGCCTTGGCGCCGTTGATCGATGACGAGGCCATAACGCTGCAAGTGTTGGAAGGTTACAAAACCCTGTTTCCGCGTTATTTGGGGGATGCCATGCGGGCCAAACTGGGCTTAACCGGGGCACTCGCGCCCGAGTCAGAGCGTGAAACCGATTGGACCTTGGTAGAAGAATTGCTGCAATTGATGGCGGCTGAACAGGTGGATTTCACGCTGTTTTGGCGTCAACTCAGCCAAGCGGTGGTGCACCAAGCCACCTTGCCCACCCCGACCCCTGAGGGCTGGCAGGCGGTGACCGATTTGTTGCTCGACCGCCCGCGTCTGCTTGACTGGTTGCAGCGCTACACGGTGCGTGCCG
>JBEGTA010000123.1:0-2773 GCA_041179665.1 Pseudomonadota bacterium | reverse complement strand
TGGCACCAATGGTCCATCAAGGCATTGCCGGGGCCGCAGTCCCAGCCGGTCACCAAGGCGCCCGGATTGAGCACGCTGATATTTGAGATGCCCCCAATGTTGAGGACCGCCACCACCGATTGAGCGTGTGCAAAAACACCGTGATGAAAGCCGGGTACCAGTGGGGCACCTTGACCACCTGCCGCCAAATCGCGGCTGCGAAAATCGGCCACCACATCCACGTTCGTGAGTTCGGCCAACAACGCGGGGTTGATCAATTGCAGGGTGTAACCCACGGCGGCTTGTTGTTGGGCTGCGTCGCCATCGAATTCCAGCGGGCGATGGCGAACGGTTTGGCCATGGGCGCCAATGGCGGTGATCTGCTGAGCCTGCAAGTGGCATTGGTTGAGCAAGTCGTGCACCACTTGAGCGTAGTGGCGCGCAATTTGGTTGCCGGCCAAGGCGCTGCGGTGCAATTCGTCGGGCCCAGATTGGTTCAGGGCTAACAACTCAGATTTGAAGGACGCATCAAAAGCCCTGAAGGCGTGGCCTTTCACTTGCAGCTGACCGCCCGGTGCCATGGCCACCAAGACACCATCAACACCGTCCAAAGAGGTGCCAGACATCAGGCCAATAAAGTTTTCGGTCATGGCGCGTGGCAGAAGTGAATGTCGCGGAACGGGGATCAATGGAGCCAGTATCGGCGGTCGTAAAAAAGGGCCTTGCGGCCCTTTTCGATCACTGCGCGGCACCCTCTCGCATGAGGGCTGCGGCTTGCAGTTGCGCTCGGGCTGAGGCAGAAGTGGACTTGAAACGCGCCATACCCGCAGGGCTGAGTGGTGTGCTTTGAGCTTGTTGGATGATTTTTTCAGGATCGACGTGGGTGCCGTTGACGCGGAACTCAAAGTGCAAATGAGGCCCGGTGGACATGCCGGTGGAACCCACCGCGCCAATCGCTTGGCCTTTTTGAACGGTCTGGCCTTTTTGCACATGGATTCGGCTCAGGTGGGCGTACACCGTCGAGTGGTTGCCGCCATGGCGAACAATCACCATGTTGCCGTAACCACCTTGCACACCCGCAAAGTCGACCACGCCATCGCCAATGCTGAGTGCGGGCGTGCCGGTGGGGGCAGCATAGTCAACGCCCAAGTGGGCTTTCATGGTTTGCAACACAGGGTGCATGCGCATGCTGAACCCGCTGGTCTTGCGCGAAAACGCCACCGGCGATGCCAAGTAAGCACGGCTCAGACTTTTGCCGTCCAAGCTGTAGTAGTCACCTTTTTGGCCGGGCTCTTGGTGCCAAACCGCTTGGTAAGACTTGTTGTGATTGTTGAACTCGGCGGTCAACACGCGGCCCGTGCGCACCGGTTCACCATCGGCTTCGAGGACTTCGTAGACCACTGAAAAGCGAGCACCCTTTCGCAGGGTGCGGTGGAAGTCAATTTGGCTGGAAAAGATCTGGGTCAGTTGGCCAATGATGGCATCGGGCAAGCGGGCTTCGTCCGCAGCATCGTAAAGCGAGCTGGTCACCGTACCGCCCGTCATGCGGATGGCCGCGTTCATGGGAGAGGTTTCGAGGCTGGCTTGCAAACCCTGAGGCGTGCGCTTGACCACGAGGCGCTGGAAGAGAGTGTCTGACTCGCTGTTCAGCCAACGCACATTGAGCTTGAGCAAGCGTTGTTGTTCATCGGCTTCGGCGACCACCGAGCGGCCCGATTGTTTCAGCGCCTGTTTGGCTATGGGGTTTTTGCGCAGGTAGTTGGCCGCTTCGGGGTCAACCATGCCCAAACGACGCAGCAGACTTTCGGGGGTGTCTGATGAGCGCGTGCTGTCGGTGCGGCGCAGGCTCATGTTGATCTGGTCGAGCATTTGGGCTTGCTCTTCGAGCTTGGCGATCTCGACCGGAACAGTCACCGTCACCACCGGTTGTGCCGAGATGTCAGGACCGAAATTAGCAATCGCAAAAGCCCCGCCGCCGCCAGCAAGCAGAACGGATCCCAAGGTCATGCTGATGGTTTTGGGGTGAAGACTCAGCCAACGCGCAATGGTTTGGCGCGTAAACGCCAAGTGAGGATGTTGTCCGTCCAGCCAGACCAAAGCCTTTTGGAAGGCTAAAAGTGCGACGCCCAGCACATAAGCGCACAGGAACAAAATTCCTATGAAAGACGCGTACAGCCGAGATTGAAAACGGGCAAACAAGGGCATCGAAGAGGGTGTTTTGCAGTCCACATCTTCTTCAAGATGGAATTTTGCAATTGGCGTAATCGGGTCAGCCCTAAAATGGGTGACCCACGGTAAAAGGCCATTGTACCGCTCAATATCGAACCGACTTCAGAAAAAACCCTTATGAATCAAGCGCTTGTTACAAAATTTCCGGTCACGGACAAGACCCGTAACGCTTTAGAAGTCACCTTGCGTGGCTGTGAAGAGTTGATTCCGAAGGAGGATTGGCTACAAAAGTTAGCAAAATCCGAGGCTACCGGCGTTCCCTTGCGCATCAAGTTGGGCCTAGACCCGACCGCACCAGACATCCATTTGGGCCATACCGTCGTGCTGAACAAAATGCGCCAGTTGCAAAACCTGGGGCACCAAGTGATCTTCTTGATCGGTGACTTCACCAGCCTGATCGGTGACCCCTCTGGCCGCAACAGCACACGACCGCCGCTCACTTCCGAACAAATCAAGCTGAACGCCGAAACCTATTACAAGCAGGCCAGTTTGGTGCTGGACCCTGCCAAGACCGAAATTCGCTACAACAGCGAGTGGAGTCTGCCCTTGGGGTCGATGGGGATGA
>JBEGTA010000122.1:0-3504 GCA_041179665.1 Pseudomonadota bacterium | reverse complement strand
TGGGCACCGTGCGCACCTACAGCGAAACAGTGCAAGACCTGATTGAAGACCGTCTGCGGTCTTTGTGCCAAGGCATTGCACAGGGCTTTGGCGCCACCGCCGAACTGAAATACGAACGCACTTACCCTGCCACCGTCAACACTTTGCCCGAGGCGCACTTTGCTTGCGAGGTGGCAGCCAGTTTGGTGGGTGAAGACAAAGTGTGGCGTGACATGTTGCCCAGCATGGGCGGTGAAGATTTTTCGTTCATGCTGCAAGTCAAACCGGGCGCCTACATCCGCATCGGTCAGGGCTTGCCGCATGGGCCTGGCCCGCACCCGCTGCACAACAGCCGGTACGACTTCAACGATGACATCTTGCCCTTGGGCGCGGCTTTGCACGCCAGCTTGATCGAACAGGCCTTGCCCATAAGCCGAGACAACGAGATGACCAAGGACTTGAACCAAACCCATTAGCGCGCACGCCGGCACGGGCCATTGCCACGACCTCACACGCCAATTCAGTTTTCACCTCAGTTCCCAACCTCACTTCAGGAGCACCTCATGCGCACTCCCCACATGTCCCCCTCATTGGTGGCTGCGGCCCTCGCTGCAGCCTTGTCGCTGGGTGCGGCCCAGGCGGCCACGGTGCGAATCGCCAACCAAGGTGATGCCTTGTCCATGGACCCGCACTCCCTCAACGAGTCCTTGCAATTGAGCGTGACCAACAACGTATACGAGTCGTTGGTGGGGGTCAGCAAAGATTTGACCTTTGAGCCTGGTTTGGCGGTGTCTTGGAAGCAGACGGCGCCGACGGTTTGGCGCTTTGAGTTGCGCAAAAACGTGCGCTTTCATGACGACACGCCCTTCACGGCCGATGACGTGGTTTTTTCGTTGAACCGCGCGGCTGGTGAAGGCTCTGACATGCGCAGCAACACCAACGACATCAAAGAAATTCGCAAGTTGGGCAGCCACACGGTGGAGATCGAAACCAAAGCGCCGTTCCCCATCTTGCCCAACGTGTTATCGACGGTGTACATCATGAGCAAAAAATGGTGTGAAGAAAACCAAGCCACACGGCCTGTCGACCGGCGCAAAGGCATTGAAAACGCGGCTTCCTTCCGCGCCAATGGCACCGGCCCCTACCGCCTGCGCGAACGCCAGCCCAATGTGCGCACCACCTTTGTTCGCAACGGCAATTACTGGGGCAAGATTGAGGGCAATGTGGACGAGGTCATCTTTTCAGTGATCGCCAATGACCCCACCCGCGTCGCTGCGCTGTTGTCCGGCGAGATCGACATCATGGAGCCGGTGCCGGTGCAAGATGTACCCCGCATCAACAGCGGCGCCAACACCCGCGCCATGGTGGCGCCCGAGTTGCGCACCATCTTTTTGGGGATGGACCAAAAGCGTGAAGAACTGTTGTACTCCAGCGTGAAGGGGAAAAACCCGTTCAAAGACAAGCGCGTGCGTCAGGCCTTTTACCAAGCCATTGACATCGAGGGCATCAAGCGTACGGTGATGCGCGGGGCCTCGAATAATTCGGGCTTGATGGTGGGGCCAGGGGTCAATGGCTACAACGCCGAGCTGAACAAGCGTTTGCCCTTTGACCCCGAAGCCTCTAAAAAATTGCTGGCCGATGCGGGTTACCCCACAGGGTTTTCGGTGGACATGAATTGCCCCAATGACCGTTATGTGAATGACGGCCAAATCTGCGAAGCAGTGGCTGCCAACTTGGCGCGAGTGGGGGTGAAGGTGAACTTGAAGGCCGAAACCAAGGGCACCTATTTCCCGAAAATTTTGCGCCGCGACACCAGCTTCTATTTGTTGGGCTGGACTCCAAGCACCTACGACGCGCACAACGCACTGAATGCGCTGATGCGTTGCGTGGATGACAAAGGCACGGGGCAGTTCAACTTGGGGGCTTATTGCAACCCCAAAGTGGACGAGTTGACCGTGAAAATCCAAAGTGAAACAGACCAAACCAAACGCAATGCCATGATCCGTGAAGCCTTCGAGTTGCACAGCGCCGACATTGGCCACTTGCCACTGCACCAACAGGCCTTGGCTTGGGGCACTAGCAAAAAAGTCACGCTGGTGCAACGCGGTGACAACTACATGCCCTTCAAGTCCATCACCGTCAAATAAACCATGAATTTTTTGAAACGCTGGCTGAACAGCGATGTGGGTTACAGCTTTCGCCAATCGCCAACGGCGATGTTGGCGGCCGGCATCGCTTTTATTTGTCTTTTTTGTTCAGTCTTTGCGGGTTGGGTCGCACCCACCAACCCATTTGATCTGGCCACATTGGAGTTGAGCGATGCACGCCTGCCGCCTGCCTGGATGGAGGGCGGCAGCAGCAAATTTTTGCTGGGCACCGACGACCAAGGACGCGACATTTTGTCGGCGCTGATTTATGGCTCGCGCATTTCCTTGGTGGTGGGTCTGGCCTCGGTCATTTTGTCGGTGCTGGTGGGCGTGGGCCTGGGCTTGTTGGCCGGTTTCAAGGGTGGCTGGATTGATGCCTTGCTCATGCGCTTGTGCGATGTGATGCTGTCTTTTCCGGCCATTTTGGTGGCGCTGTTGATTGCAGGCGTGGGGCGTGCCTTGTTTCCCAATGCCCACGAGTCGTTGGCCTTTGGCGTGCTGATCTTGTCGATCTCTTTGACGGGTTGGGTGCAATACGCCCGCACGGTGCGTGGCACCACCTTGGTCGAACGCAACAAAGAGTATGTGCAAGCCGCACGGGTGACCGGTGTGGCGCCCATGCGCATCATGTTCAAGCATGTACTGCCCAACGTCATGGGGCCGGTCATGGTATTGGCCACCATTCAGGTGGCCAC
Organism: Pseudomonadota bacterium; assembly: GCA_041179665.1. Classification (GTDB taxonomy): domain Bacteria; phylum Pseudomonadota; class Gammaproteobacteria; order Burkholderiales; family Burkholderiaceae_C; genus Limnohabitans_A. The sequence goes on along the minus strand of JBEGTA010000122.1, from coordinate 683 downwards.
GGCCATCATCACCGAGGCCACCTTGTCATTTCTGGGGGTGGGCGCACCGCCCACATCGCCGTCGTTGGGCACCTTGATCCGCATTGGCAACGACTATTTGTTTTCGGGTGAATGGTGGATCACCATTTTCCCCGGCCTGATGTTGGTCGTGATTGCGTTGTCCGTCAATTTGCTCGGCGACTGGTTGCGCGACGCCCTGAATCCGAGATTGCGATGAGTCTTTTACAAGTCAAAAATCTGGTGGTGGAATTCCCCAGCCGACATGGCACCTTGCGTGCACTGGACGACATTTCGTTTGACATTGCACCCGGAGAAATTTTGGGAGTGGTGGGCGAATCTGGCGCAGGAAAATCGCTCACCGGCGCTGCCATCATTGGCTTGCTAGAGCCCCCCGGTCGTGTGGCGAGCGGTCAAATTGTGCTGGAAGGCCAGCGCATTGACCAACTCAGCGCTGACGAGATGCGACACATTCGGGGCCGCAAAATCGGTGCCATTTTTCAAGACCCCTTGACCTCGCTCAACCCGCTTTACACCATCGGGCGGCAACTGACCGAGACCATTTTGGCGCACCTGCCCGTGACACCAAAAGAGGCACGGCAACGGGCGATTCAGTTGCTCAAAGACACCGGCATTTCTGCTGCAGAAGAGCGCATCGACCATTACCCGCACCAGTTTTCGGGCGG
>JBEGTA010000121.1:0-7640 GCA_041179665.1 Pseudomonadota bacterium | reverse complement strand
ATCCGCAGGGCCACGCACCACAACACGGGCGATACCTGGTGCATCTATCCGATGTACACGTTTGCCCACCCCATCGAAGATGCGTTGGAACAAATCACGCACAGCATTTGCACCTTGGAGTTTGAAGACCAACGGCCGTTTTACGATTGGCTGTTGGCGCGCCTTAGCGAATCACACAACTTGCCTGATGGCACAGTGCTCACCGCTTTATTGTCCCAGCCCAATCCCAAGCAATACGAATTTGCGCGCCTGAACCTCACCTACGTCATCACCAGCAAACGCAAATTGGCGCAATTGGTGAATGAAGGCAAAGTCAGCGGCTGGGACGATCCGCGCATGCCCACCATCGTCGGCCTGCGCCGCCGGGGCTACACGCCCGAGAGCCTGCGCCTGTTTGCCGATCGCATTGGTGTGACCAAGAGCGACAGCTGGATCGACTACAGCACGCTGGAAGGCTGTCTGCGTGAAGACCTGGAAAACAAAGCGCACCGCGGCATGGCCGTGCTCGACCCCGTGAAGTTGGTGCTGACGAATTGGGCCGAGGCGTTTGGCAGCGAACACTACTCCGAAGACTGCAGCCAACCCGCCCTGCCCCACAGCGCCATTGCAGAGGGCCAGACACCACCAGCCGACCGCGTGTTCAAGATCGGCAAAGAAGTGTGGATTGAGCGCGAAGACTTTGAAGAAGTGCCGCCCAAGGGCTACAAAAGATTGTTCCCCGGCAACGTGGTGCGCCTGAAAGGCGGCTACGTGATCGAATGCACCGGCTGTGCACGCGACGCGGCGGGCAACGTGGTTGAAGTAAACGCCAAAGTCATTCCCGGCACAAAGAGCGGCACACCAGGCGCCGACAGCGTCAAAGCCAAAGCCGCCATCACCTGGGTCAGCGTGGCCGACGGCGTGCAAGCGGAAGTGCGCCTGTATGACCGCCTGTTTGCCGAAGCGCACCCCGATGCAGGGGGCAAAGACTTTTTGCAGTCACTCAACCCGGACAGCTTGAAGGTCGTCAAGGCTTATGTGGAACCCTCACTGGCCCAAGCGCAACCCGACCAGAAGTTCCAGTTTGAGCGCTTTGGATACTTTGTGGCGGATCGCTTAGATCATGTGGCGGGGACCCAGCCCGTGTTCAATCGGGTGACAGGTTTGAAAGACAGTTGGGGCAAATGAGCCCCCATGGTCAATGCTGCTTGATGCCTTGCTTAATGCCTAGGTTTATGCCTTTGAAATGGCCCTTCGATGACCTCTTCTGACTTGCCCCTCGCCTCCGACCCCCGCGAATTGGTGCTGACGCGCTTGATCAATGTGCCGCGCCACAAGCTGTTTCGGTGTTGGACAGAGCCTGCGCTGATCGTGCAGTGGTTCACGCCGCCGCCTTGGAAAACGGTGGAGGCCGAAACGGATGTGCGCCCAGGCGGCACCAGCCGCATCGTGATGCAGGGCCCTGACGGGACACGGATGCCTAATGTCGGCGTCTATCTTGAAGTGGTGCCGAATGAACGCTTGGTGTTCACCGACGCTTACACCGACGATTGGCAGCCGTCTGCCAAACCGTTTTTTACATGCGTGTTGACGTTTGAAGACGAAGGCGGCCAAACCCGTTACACCGCCCGAGCACGCCACTGGAGCGCCGAGGATTGCGAACAACACGACAAAATGGGTTTTCATGTGGGCTGGGGCATCGCTACCGACCAACTGGCTGCGCTCGCCGCCACGCTGTGAATCGCATGAAGGCCCATTGAAACGCACAGAGGCACTGTAAACAGTGTCTCTCACTGGGGAGTGCGTTGAGACGCCCCTCTATTTTTTCTGCACCGGATTGGCCAACAACAAGTTGGCGGGGTAGGCCCGCATGAACTCACGCGCTTTGTCGAGGGGCGCCGAAAGCCAAGCGCCATAGGCGCCTTCGTTCAAGATGGCGGGCATGCGTTTTTCATTGCCATTTTGGCCATAGCGGTTCATCAGGGCGTGGCTGTTGGCGTTGACGGTGAGCAAAGTGAAGCTGATGATTTCCTCGCCGTCTTGCGCCCACCGCTCCCACAAACCCGCCACGCCCATGGGCTTACCATCCACTCGGGCAATGCGCGTCGGTACGGCTTTGCGGGTGCGCCAATCGTCTTCAAAAAAGGCCTGCATTGGGATGATGCAGCGCTGCGCTTTTTGCCATGTATCGCGCGTTGCGGTGCCTGTGCTCATGGTTTCGTAGCGGGTCACGGCCAGCTTGGTGGAACGCAGTTTGGCATCGGAAGCCGATTTCACCCAAGCGGGCACCAAGCCAAATTGGCCTTGCATCAATGCCAAGTCTGGCGTGTCGGTTTTGCAAATAAAAAACCCTTGTTGGCGAGGCCAAACTTCTTTGCCCAACAGAGTTTCAGGCGGAGTGATGCCAAAGGCTTCTGCGTAAAGGTCGGCGCTTTTCAGGCATTCGTATTGGGTGCTCATGCGGGCGATGCTAACCCACCCACCCACACCCGCGCGCTCACCGGCACAGACCTGCTACGCTCTTGGCCTTGTTTGCCATGTTGCGCCCTTTGTCATGCTGATCCGTTTCAACAAACCCTATGGGGTGCTCAGTCAGTTCACCCCCGAGGGGCGTTGGCGGGGCCTCAAAGACCACATCGACCTGCCGGGGGTGTATGTGGCCGGGCGTTTGGACGCGGACAGCGAAGGGCTGTTGTTGTTGACGGACGATGGCGTTTTGCAAGCCCGCATCGCAGACCCCCGTTTCAAAATGGAGAAAACTTATTGGGTCCAAGTCGAAGGTGTGGTGGACGACAAAGCGCTGCGCGCACTGAGCCATGGCGTGACTTTGAACGATGGTCCCACGCTACCGGCACGGGCCCGCGCCATGCCAGAGCCTGAAAATTTGTGGCCACGAAACCCGCCCATTCGCGAGCGGCAAAGCATTCCCACCTCGTGGCTGGAACTCACAATTCGAGAAGGTCGCAATCGCCAGGTGCGCCGCATGACGGCCGCCGTGGGCTTGCCCACATTGCGCCTGATTCGAGCTGCCATCGGCCCCTACCACTTGGAGGGTTTAGCGCCCGCCTCTTGGCAAGAGCTTCAGGTCTGAAATGTGTGTTACCTGCCAGACAGACAATGCCCAAACGATCAGACACAATCAGCGTTCTGCAATCTTTTTTCGTTCTCTTTATCAATACTCTCTGGAAACCACATGTCTGAATTGCTGAACAAACTCGAATGGCGTTACGCCTGCAAAAAAATGGACCCGACCCAAGTGGTGCCTCAGGACAAAGTGGAGCGCATTGTCGAAGCCGCCCGTTTGGCCCCAACCTCCAGTGGTCTGCAACCGTTTGAAGTGTTGGTGGTGACCAACCCCGCTGTGCGCGAGCAAATCAAGCCCAAGGCGTGGGGCCAAGGCCAAATCACCGATGGCTCGCACTTGTTGGTCTTTGCCGCTTGGGACAACTACACCGCCGACCGCATCAACATGATGTTTGACTTGACCAACGCCCAACGCGGCGGCACCAACGAAGGCTGGGAAAACTACCGCCAAATGTTGCTCAAAACCTACCCTGCGCGCGATGCGCAAGTGAATTTTGAGCACGCCGCACGTCAAGCCTATATTGGTCTGGGTGCGGCCTTGATTGCCGCGGCATTTGAAGCGGTTGACGCCACGCCGATGGAAGGTTTTGACCCCAAGGCCATTGACGAAATCTTGGGCCTCGGCGCTCGCGGTTTGCGCAGCGTGGTGATTGTGCCCCTGGGCTACCGCGCCCAAGAAGGCGACTGGTTGGTGAACCTGAAAAAAGTGCGCCGTCCACGTGAACAGTTCGTCACCGAAGTGAAGTAATTTTTTCAGTGACTTCTCTGCCTCGGGTGTCGCCCTGAGGCCCTCGACAAAGCCGCAGAATCTGCGGCTTTGTGCTTTAACATCGGTGCATTCCCAAGCCGGGATGCAACCCTAGGAAATACCATGGCCAAAGGCGAACAACGCAGCAACAAAATGGCCAAAAAGCCAAAAAAAGACACCGCCCCACCCAAGACGTTCACCTCTGATCGTCCAACGGCACCGTCCACTTTTGTGGCGCCTCGTGGCAAAGTCAAAGACAAATAATCTCTTTTTGCAGATGCCAGAGCACTTCCAGATTTTCACAGCGCGGGTTTTGCCCGTTGATGTGCAGTTCGATGTTGAAGGTGATTTGACCTTGCTCGAAGCCGCCGAATTGGGCCGCGTGCAGTTGCCCAGTTCGTGTCGCAACGGCACTTGCCGCACCTGCATCTGCACCTTGGTGAGCGGCGAAGTGCGCTACACCGTGGAGTGGCCCGGCCTGTCTGCCGAAGAAAAAGCCGAAGGACTGGTTTTGCCCTGCGTGGCGCGCCCCCTGACCCCGGTGGTGCTGAACCAACCCGCGGCCTCGTTGGGCTGAAGCCTTTTTCCAACCCGCATTGCATGACTCCGATTCACGAAGACGATCATCTGCTGGTGCTGGAAAAACCCAGTGGCTTGCTGTCCGTGCCAGGGCGGGGCGCCGACAAACAAGATTGCTTGGCCAGTCGCGTGCAGGCCGTGTATCCCGAAGCTTTGGTGGTGCACCGGTTAGACCAAGACACCTCAGGCCTGCTGGTCATGGCACGCGGCATTGAGGCTCAGCGTCGCATGAGCCGATTGTTTGAGACCCGCCAAGTGCACAAGCGCTATGTGGCCGTGGTGACAGGCCAAATTGAACGGGGTCAACAAGCGGTGCCTGCCGACGCAGAAGGCTGGCGCACCATCGACGGGCCCATTTTGTTGGACTGGGAAAGGCGACCGCTTCACATCGTGCATGCCGACGGTAAACCCAGCCGAAGTCGCTGGCGCGCACTGCAAACCAGCGAAACCGCCACCTTGGTCGAGTTGGAGCCGGTCACCGGTCGCACGCACCAACTGCGTGTGCACCTGCAAAGTGTGGGACACCCCATCTTGGGTGATGCCTTGTATGCTCCGGCTTCGGTTCGTGCGCTCAGTCCTCGCTTGATGCTGCACGCGCAGTCGTTGTCGTTTGTGCACCCGTTCACCGATCTGCCGATGGCGTTTTCACGGCCGATTGAATGGTCCGCCGAACCGCCTTATGGCTTATTCAATGAGGTTTCCAAAATGAACTTTGAAACATTCAAGCAGCAAGCCCTCGCTGAAGGCTTTGACGAAGTGTTGGAAAGAACTTGGGAGCCCAACACTGTTTTGGAAACCCACACCCACCCATTCGCAGTCAAAGCGAGAGTGACCGCAGGCCAGTTGTGGCTGAGTTGCACAGGGGCCGATGGCACGCCCCAAAAGCGCTACCTGACCCCGGGCGATGAATTCAGCTTGGCGAACAGCGAACCACACGCCGAGCACTACGGGCCCGAAGGTGCCTCTTACTGGGTGGCGCGCAAAAACTGACGCCGCGGGCCCGCAGCCCTCAGCCCTCAGCCCTCAATCGTCGAAGGCAAATCGTCGAAGGCCAGTCGCGTCGATGCTCATTCGTCGATGCCCAGTTCTTGAATTTTGCGGGTGATGGTGTTGCGACCAATGCCCAGCTTTTGGGCGGCCTCAATGCGGCGGCCCCGGGTGGTGGCCAAAGCGGCTTGAATCAAGCTGGTCTCAAAGCGGCGCGTCAACACATCCCACACATCGGTGCGCCCGGTGTTCAACAAGGCCAGCGCTTCTTGCTCTAAGCCGGGCTCCCAACTGGCTGGGCTGATGCCCATGCTGCCCATACTTGCGCTCACTGCAGCCATGCCGCCCACGCCACTGACTCCGTTCATTCCGGCCGCAACAGCAGGCGCCACACCCTCCATAGAGGTTGCCAGTTCAGACGCAGCAACGGCTGCGCCTGAAGCCAAGACCGCTGCAGAAGATGAGACAAGGGCTGGGCCGTCTTGCACTTCGGGCGGCAAATCTTTGATGTCGATGACTTGCGCAGGCGCCATCACGGTCAGCCAATGGCAGATGTTTTCGAGCTGACGGACGTTGCCCGGAAACTGGAAGTTGCTCAATTGCTCGAGCGCGGCATCGGAGATGCGTTTGGGCTCGACGCCCAATTGTTGTGCACTGCGCTGCAAAAAGTAGCGCGCCAATACAGGGACATCTTCGCGCCGCTCTCGCAATGCGGGTAAGCGCAAGCGGATGACATTCAGGCGGTGGTACAAGTCTTCGCGGAAGACGCCTTCCTTCACGCGCTGCTCTAAGTCTTGGTGCGTGGCGGCAATCACGCGCACATTGGCCTTGACGGCACTGTGTCCGCCCACACGGTAAAAATGCCCATCTGACAAAACGCGCAACAAGCGGGTTTGCAGATCAAAGGGCATGTCACCAATTTCGTCCAAAAACAAAGTGCCGCCATCGGCCTGCTCAAAGCGTCCACGGCGTGACGCTTGTGCCCCGGTGAAGGCGCCACGCTCGTGGCCAAAGAGTTCGCTTTCGAGCAAATCTTTCGGAATGGCCGCGGTGTTGATGGCAACAAACGGCTGACTGGCGCGCGGCGAGTGCTTGTGCAACGCGTGCGCCACCAGCTCTTTGCCCGACCCCGACTCGCCAGTGATGAGCACCGTGACATGGCTTTGCGCCAGCCGGCCAATGCCACGAAACACATCTTGCATGGCCGGAGCTTGGCCCAACATTTCAGGGGCTTCGGTGAGTTTTTCTTCAGCGACATCTTCGCGCTGGCTTTCGCCTACGGCGCGTCGAATCAACTCGACCGCTTTGGGCAAGTCAAAGGGTTTCGGCAAGTATTCAAATGCGCCACTGGAGAAGGCCGAGACCGCGCTGTCCAAATCAGAAAACGCGGTCATGATGATGACCGGCAAACCCGGCATGCGTTGCTTGATGGTGGCCAACAAGTCGAGTCCAGAGCCGCCAGGCATGCGAATGTCACTGACCAATACTTGCGGCATCTCGCTATCGCCCACGCTGTCCAAGGCCTTCAGCACCTCGCGCGGGTTGGTAAAGCTGCGGGTGGGCAAGCCTTCACGCAACAGTGCTTTTTCAAGCACGAAGCGAATGGATTGGTCATCGTCTACGATCCAGATCGGCTTCATCAACGTGGCACTTTCTGTGGGACTCATGGCAACGGAATCAAAATTTTGAAATCCGTACGACCGGGCTCGCTGTCACATTCGATCATGCCGTGGTGTTGTTGCACAAAGGTTTGTGCCAATGTCAGCCCCAGCCCCGAGCCGCCTTCGCGTCCCGAGATCAACGGGAAGAAAATTCGGTCTTTGATCGAGTCTGGAACACCAGGCCCGTTGTCGATGACATGCAATTCCAATGCCAACCGATAACGTTGCTTGCCAAATGTGACTTGGCGCAAAATTCGGCTCTTCAGGGCAATCTGTGCATCACCTTGCGCAATGCGTTCGTGCAGCGCTTGGGCTGCGTTGTGCGCAATATTGAGCACCGCTTGAATGAGTTGTTCGCGGTCACCGCGAAACTCAGGAATCGAGATGTCGTAGTCCCGCACCACTTTGAGGCCACGCGGAAACTCGGCCAAGATCAAGGTGCGGACCCGCTCACACACTTCGTGGATGTTCACATCGCTCACCACATGGGGCCTGCGGTGTGGGGCCAACAAGCGGTCCACCAAAGTTTGCAGGCGGTCAGCCTCATGAATGATGACTTGCGTGTATTCGGTCAACTCTTTGTTGCCCAGCTCCATCTCGAG
>JBEGTA010000120.1:0-5025 GCA_041179665.1 Pseudomonadota bacterium | reverse complement strand
CAAAAACGACCATCTGAATGAACAGAGTAGCGTTAATGTTCACGGTTCAGTCCTTCTTCTGTTGGAAGAGGTACGTGGATTACTTCAGAACGAAGGGGTTGGCGAAGGCGAACAACAGAGCAATAGCCACACCGATCAGGAAAGCAGCGTCAATCAGACCTGCCAACAGAAACATTTTGGTTTGCAATTCGTTCATCAATTCTGGTTGACGTGCGCCAGATTCGAGGAATTTGCCACCCATCATGCCGATGCCAACCGAGGCACCCAAGGCACCCAAGCCAACGATCAAACCGCAAGCCAATGCCACCAGGCCGAGAATGTTTTCCATGAGAAGCTCCTAAAAGTTAGTGGAAAAAAGAAACAAAAGAAAAATTGTCATCAATGCGCATCGTGCGCCTGGCCTGTGTAGACCAAGGTCAACATCATAAAGATGAAGGCTTGCAAGGTGATGACCAAAATGTGGAAAAGCGTCCACACCGTACCGGCCACGACATGGCCAATGGCCAGGCCCACACCGGTTGCAGACAATGCCCAGCCACCACCCATGAGGGCAATCAGCATGAACACCAACTCACCTGCAAACATGTTGCCAAACAGTCGCATGCCATGCGAAACCGTCTTGGCCAAATATTCAATCATCTGCATCAAAAAGTTGATGGGATACAGCAACCAGTGGTCACCAAACGGTGCAGCAACCAATTCGTGAGCCCAACCGCCCAGACCTTTGATCTTGACGTTGTAAACCAAGCAAATGATCAACACAGAGCACGACAAGCCCAAAGTGGACGACAAATCGGCTGTGGGCACCACGCGCATGTAATCTTTGAAGCCCAAGGCTGGGCCAGCCACGTGCCAAGCGCCTGGCAGCAAGTCCACGGGCAACATGTCCATGGCGTTCATCAAGAAAATCCAGACGAAAACGGTCAATGCCAAGGGAGAAATGAGCTTGCGACTTTGGGCGTTGTGAATCACGCCTTTGGCTTGGTTGTCCACCATTTCGGTCAGGATTTCAACCGCGGCTTGGAAGCGGCCTGGCACACCCGAGGTGGCTTTGCGGGCTGCAGACCACAAAAGGAAGCAACCCAAGATGCCCAAAGTGATGGAGAAAAAGACCGAGTCCAAGTTGAACAAACTGAAGTCGACAATGCTTGTTTGCTTGACGCCTTCGAATGAAAAGTTCATTTGAAGATGTTGCAGGTGATGCTGGATGTACTCTCCAGCCGTTGGGGCATGTGCGCCAGCGTTTTCAGCAGACATAAATCAACAATCCGTTCAATTAAAGTTCGATGACGATTTGGGTTTCATCCAGCCCAGCAACATGGCCAGCCAGTAAACTTTTATCGTCACCACAAAGCCAGCCACCAAGGCGAACCAGCTCAAATCCGCAACCACCTTCGGCGCCACCAGCAGCAACGCCACCGTCAAGATCACCTTGACGAACTCCCACACAAACAAGCCCAGCATGGCCGAGCGTATCTGCGTTTGACGCATTTGCCGACTCAAGGCCCGCACAAACACGATCGCCGGCACAATCACCGCCACAACACCCCAGGCCGCCGATGCCGCCAAGCGATACTGTCCGCCAATCAAGCCGATCAGCACAGCCGCAAGAGCACCCACCATTGCCTGCAATGCCACAACACGCCAAGGTGAGACAAATTTGTTTTTTTGTCTCCAGGCCTCAGCCTGTTCGGCGGTCAGCGGCTTGAATTCAGCCTCAAAACCGTCTGCATCTGGATCTGCCTCATGGGCCCGGGTGTTTTTTTCCGAGATTGAAGCTATTTTGTCCATCTCAAATTACACCGAGGTTACGCACAAAGCGGCAGTTCCCGCAAAGCCTTTGATTATACGTAGAAAACACAAGCCGGCCAAGAAATCGGTTTGTAAAAAAGCCCTTCTGCCTGTGAATTTTTACCCCCACAAGCGACAATGCCGAGGTGCGCCATGAGCGATCAAACTGCGAACCCTTAACGAATTGAGAATTTTTATGTACGAATGGGTTAAATTTTTCCACTTGGGTGCCGGCATCGTGTGGTTGGGCGGCATGGCCGTGCTGATTTTGGCGCTGCGCCCTGTCGCCATCGCCCAAATGATGCCTCCTGAGCGTTTGACCTTAATGGCAGCCGTACTCTCGCGCTTTTTCATGATGGTGTGGGTGTCGATTGCCCTGCTTTTGTGCACGGGCTTTTGGATGCTGTCCGTCAGCGACATGAAATTGGTACCCAAAGGTTGGCATGCCATGTCGGGCTTGGGCCTGTTGATGTGTCTGGTGTTTGCCCACATTTGGTTTGCCCCCTTCAAACGCCTGAAAAAAGCGGTTGCCACCACCGATTGGCCGGCCGCAGGCCACGCTCTGGGACAAATCCACCCCTTGGTGTTGATCAATTTTGCACTGGGTTGGTTGGCCGTTGTGGCGGTGATCGTCTGGCGCTAAGCTTGTCCTTCATTTGGAAATAAACATGAGTGCATCCCAGAATCCTCCTGCTGGCACTGACCCGCGCAAAGACTCGTTGATTGAGTACCCTTCTGTATTTCCCATCAAGGTCATGGGCGCCATGGTCGACGGCTTTGCTGAAGCCTTGTGCCAAGTGGCTCTGCAATTTGACCCCGACTTTGATGCCAGCACCATGGAATTGCGCCCGAGCAAAGGTGGCAATTATTTGGGCGTGACCCTCAACATCACCGCCACAAGCCGCGAACAACTCGATGATTTGTACCGCGCCTTGACCGCGCACCCGATGGTCAAAATCGTTCTTTGATATGGATATCCGGCTGCTTGGTTGCGTGGATTACGTGCCCACCTATGAGGCCATGCAGACCTTCACGGCCGAACGCAGCTCCGACACTTCCGATCAACTTTGGATTTGCGAACACCCCCCGGTGTTTACCCAAGGCTTGGCCGGACAAGCCTCCCATTTGCTGATGCCGGGCGACATCCCTGTGGTGCAAACCAACCGCGGCGGACAAGTGACCTTTCATGGTCCAGGGCAGGTCATGGCCTACCCCTTGGTGAACTTGCAGCGGGCCGGATACTTCGTCAAAGAATATGTCTACAAACTCGAAGAATCGGTCATCCGAACACTGTCGCATTTTGGTGTGACGGGTCACCGCGTGGCGGGTGCCCCCGGCATCTATGTGCGTTTGGACGACCCCTTCAGCCACGCCGCGTTGGTAGGACCTGCGCCCTCGCATGACCCGTTTAAAGGCCTTGGAAAAATCAGCGCCTTGGGCATCAAGGTCAGCCGCCATTGCACTTACCACGGCGCCGCACTCAATGTGAACATGGACCTGACGCCATTTGATCGCATCAACCCCTGTGGTTATGCCGGTCTCAAAACCGTGGACCTTTCTACAATCGGTGTCAGCACCACCTGGGAAGAAGCCGCTCAGGTCTTGGCCCGCCAATTGGCGGCCCGTTTATGACAATCTGCCTGTGCAGCCCTATGGGCCAATGCGACTGAAAGAACAAGATGAGCAACACCCCGATCGAACGCAATGTGGTTCGCGAAGCGCAAAGCGTTGAAAACTACGACCCCATGGCCAAGCAAAAAGCAGCGGCCAAACTTTCTCGCATTCCCGTCAAAGTTGAGGCCGCTGAAACGCTCAAAAAACCCGATTGGATTCGCGTCAAAGCCGGTTCGCCCACCACGCGTTTTTACGAGATCAAAGACATCTTGCGCGCCAACAAACTGGTGACTGTCTGTGAAGAAGCCAGTTGCCCCAACATCGGCGAATGCTTTGGCAAAGGCACTGCCACCTTCATGATCATGGGCGACAAATGCACGCGCCGCTGCCCGTTCTGCGATGTCGGGCACGGCCGCCCTGACCCGTTGGATGTGAACGAACCCGACAACTTGGCCAAGACGATTGCGCAGCTCAAGTTGCAATATGTGGTGATCACCAGCGTTGACCGCGACGACCTGCGCGATGGCGGTGCGGGCCACTTTGCAGAATGCATTCGCAAAACCCGCGAACTGTCGCCCCACACACAAATTGAAGTGCTGGTGCCCGACTTCAGAGGCCGCGATGACCGCGCGCTCGAGATCCTCAAAGCCGCGCCGCCCGATGTGATGAACCACAACATGGAAACCGTGCCCCGCTTGTACAAAGAGGCCCGCCCCGGCTCTGACTACCAGTTTTCTTTGAGCTTGCTGAAAAAATTCAAAGCACTGTTTCCGAACGTGCCCACCAAGAGTGGCTTGATGGTCGGCTTGGGTGAAACCGACGAAGAAATTTTAGAAGTCATGCGCGACATGCGCGCCCATGACATTGAAATGCTGACCATCGGCCAATACCTGGCGCCCAGCAACAGCCATTTGCCTGTACGTCGCTATGTGCACCCCGACACCTTCAAGATGTTTGAAGCCAAAGCCTACGAAATGGGTTTCTCACATGCGGCCGTAGGCGCCATGGTGAGGTCCAGTTACCACGCTGACCAGCAGGCCCACTCGGCCCAACAAAGCTTGGCTGAAAAGTCCTGATCACCACTTTACCCTCCTCTTCAAACGCCCACACCATGACCGACGCCAGCGCCTACACCCCACCCAAAATTTGGACTTGGAACAAAGCCAATGGCGGGCGTTTTGCCAACATCAATCGGCCTATTGCAGGCCCCACGCACGAGCAAGAACTGCCGCGCGGCAAACATCCTCTGCAGCTGTATTCACTGGGCACCCCCAATGGCGTGAAGGTCACCGTCATGCTCGAAGAGTTGTTGGCCCTGGGACACACTGGCGCCGAATATGACGCTTGGTTGATTCGCATCCAAGAAGGCCAACAGTTCAGCAGCGGCTTTGTCAACGTGAACCCCAACTCCAAGATTCCTGCGCTGATGGACTACAGCGTCACGCCACCCGTCCGGGTTTTTGAGTCAGGGGCCATCTTGTTGTACTTGGCCGAAAAATTTGGTGCCTTGGTGCCCACCGACCCCGCCAAAAGAGCCGAGTGCTTGTCGTGGTTGTTTTGGCAAATGGGCAGCGCACCTTATTTGGGGGGCGGCTTTGGTCACTTTTACGCCTACGCGCC
>JBEGTA010000119.1:0-7019 GCA_041179665.1 Pseudomonadota bacterium | reverse complement strand
TGGCCTCGGTCAACTACGACCCGATTCAGTTTGTGCGCCAACTCTTTTGGTTGTCGCTGGAGCCACCACCGCCAAGTTACGGCTTGAGCATTCCGCCGCTGAACCAAGGCGGGTGGTTTTTGATTGTGGGTCTTTTCCTCACCGCTTCGGTGCTGTTCTGGTGGGCCCGCACTTACCGCCGTGCGGTTGAGTTGGGCATGGGCACCCACATCGCCTGGGCTTTCGCCGCAGCTATTTGGTTGTTCTTGGTGCTCGGCTTGTTCCGCCCCATTTTGATGGGCTCATGGGGCGAAGCCGTGCCCTACGGCATCTTCTCGCACCTCGACTGGACGGCGGCGTTTTCGCTGCGCTACGGCAATTTGTTTTACAACCCCTTCCACGCGCTGTCGATCGTCTTCTTGTACGGCTCGGCACTGTTGTTTGCCATGCACGGCGCGACCATTTTGGCGGTGACCCGTTTTGGTGGCGAGCGCGAGATTGAGCAAATCACCGACCGCGGCACGGCCTCAGAACGCGCCGCCTTGTTTTGGCGCTGGACCATGGGCTTCAACGCGACCATGGAATCGATTCACCGTTGGGCCTGGTGGTTTGCGGTGTTGTGCCCCATCACCGGCGGCATTGGCATCTTGCTCACCGGCACCGTGGTGGACAACTGGTACCTGTGGGCCATCAAGCATGGGGTGGCACCGCCATACCCCGAAATCTTTCCAGCGATGGCTGACCCCGCACTGAGCCAAGGAGGCAAGCCATGAACACGCCCACCCACACACGTGCATCCACACCCGCCTTGTGGGCAGGTCGCTGGTGCAAAGCCCTCGGCCTGGCCATGCTGGGCCTGGCCTTGGCCGGCTGCGAGCGTCCCAGCCCCGAGTCTGTGCAAAGCGGTTACCGCGGCACGGGCATGGTGCAGGTCTACAACGCACGCCTGCTCGAAGTCAAAACCGAAAACAACCAACCGCCAGTGGCCATTGCTTCGCCCGGCTCGGACGGCCCCAAGGCCTCGCAAGCCTACAAAAACGTGAAGGTGCTGGGCAACCTGAGCGTGGGTGAGTTCAACCGCCTGATGGTCTCGATGAGCAGCTGGGTTGCGCCGCAAGAGGGCTGTGCCTACTGCCACCAATTGCCCAATTTTGAGGACGACAGCAAATACACCAAGGTGGTGGCGCGTCGCATGATCGAGATGACGCAGCACATCAACGCCGACTGGCAACCGCACGTGGCCCAGACCGGTGTGACCTGCTACACCTGCCACCGCGGCGAGCCGGTGCCCAAGGCGATTTGGTTCAAGTCCAACCCACAACCTTATGGCTCTAACTTCATGGGCGACAAGGCCGGGCAAAACGAGCCTTCACCGGTGGTCAATTTGTCGTCATTGCCGAATGACCCGTTCACCCCGTTCTTGCTGGGCGACCAAAAGATCCGTGTGAATGGCCCCACGCCATTGCCTTCTGGCAACGCACAGTCCATCAAGCAGGCCGAGTGGACATATGGCTTGATGACGCACATGTCGACCTCGCTGGGCGTCAACTGCACGTATTGCCACAACACGCAATCGTTCCAGAACTGGGAAAACAGCCCGCCCCAACGCGTGACGGCTTGGCATGGCATCCGCATGGCGCGCGACCTGAACCTGACCTATATGGAGCCCTTGACCGAGGTCTTTCCGGCGCACCGCAAAGGCCCCACGGGTGACGTCGCCAAGCTCAACTGCGCCACTTGCCACCAAGGGGCTTACAAGCCACTCAACGGTGCGCCCATGGCCAAAGACTTTCCGGAGTTGTTGAAACCTGCTTTGGCAGCGGCCAAAGTGGCGGCCAAATAACCGGTTTTGCCGGACTGCCCTTTGCCGAAAGCCACGTCATGGAAGCCAGCGCACCCCTTCATGACCCGCTCTCTGGCGTGGTGGTGGTGCTGTTGGCCGACTTTTTGCGCCAGCATCAAGGCTGGGGTTGGCTGCGCTTGGTGGCCGGCCCCACGCCCTACAAAGACGTGCCGGGCTTGACGATGGCCAAGGTCATGGGCAGTGGCCATGGCGGCGGCTTCAGCTTGCGGCCCAGCGCCACGCACCAAGGCCTGATTTGCACCTTCAGCCATTTGGATTGGGCACAAAAATTTCTTGAAAGCCCGGCCATCGAGGCCTACCGCAGCCGCGCCCGCGAGTGCTGGACGGGGGTGTTGGCGGTTCAGTCAGCCAGAGGGCATTGGGACAAACAAGCTTGGCAAGCCAGCAGCGCACAGGCGCTGGGTGAGCAGGCCCAGCCGCAAGGCAACCCAGCCAATGAAGCGCCATTGGCCGTGCTCACGCGCGCCAGCATTGTGCCCACCAAAGCCATGGCGTTTTGGCGTTATGCCCCAGCGGCGCAAGCCGACTTGGGCCAATCACCGGGCTGCATGCTGGCCATGGGTTTGGGCGAAGTGCCATTGGTGCGGCAGTGCACCTTCAGTTTGTGGAAAGACACCGCTGCCATGCTGCAATACGCCCACCAAGGGGCGCACCAGACAGCCAGTGCTGCGGCCTACAAGCACCAGTTTTTTTCAGAGTCGCTGTTTGTGCGCATGCAGGTGCTGCAAATGTCGGGGCTCTGGCAAGGCAAAACTTTCAACCTGCCCGCGGGCGTTAAGCCAGCGCAAGGCGCGACGCACCCAACGGGGCTCAGAACACAGCCTCAAACGCATGACCACGCGCTGGAGACCAGCCATGTCTGAGCACCGGGTGGTCATTGTCGGGGCGGGTATGGGCGGCTTGAGCAGCGCTCTGTTGTTGGCCCACCAGGGGCTGGATGTCACCGTGGTCGAGTCCGCAGGTGCGCCCGGCGGCAAGGTGCACAGCCGCGAAGTGAACGGCGTGTCGATTGACAGCGGCCCAACCGTGTTCACCATGCGCTGGGTTTTTGATGCGCTGCTGCGCCAAGTGGGCACCAGCTTAGAAGCCGAGATGAACATCACGCCTTTGCAGGTGTTGGCCCGTCATTTTTGGCCCGACGGCAGTCAGCTGGATTTGTCGGCCGATGCCGCAGCCAGTGAGGCAGCCATTGCGGCTTGGTCGGGCGGTGACGAAGCCCGGCGCTTCAGAGCGTTTTGCAAAACCACGCGACAGCTTTATGCCACGCTGGAAGGGCCGATGATTCGGGCACAACGCCCCAACATGGGCGGCTTCATGGGCGATTTGGGTTTCAAAGGCTTGGGCGTGTTGGCCCAACTGGGGCCCATGCGCAGCCTGTGGCAACAACTCGGCCACCAATTCACCGACCCGCGTTTGCGCCAATTGTTTGCCCGCTACGCCACCTATTGCGGCTCATCGCCTTGGCAGTCGCCCGCCACCCTGATGCTGATCGCGCAGGTCGAGATGGACGGGGTTTGGTCGGTCGAGGGGGGCATGGTTGGCATGGCCCAAGCGCTGGCGCGCGTGGCCAAGCGGCGTGGCGCCGTGTTCAAGTACCACAGCACCTGTCAGCGCATCGAGGAGCGGCAGGGCAGGGTCTGTGGCGTGCATTTGCAGTCGGGCGAATTTTTGCCAGCCGATCGTGTGATTTTCAATGGCGATGTGGCCGCACTGCGGCAAGGCTTGTTGGGTGACGGTGTTCGCCGCGCGGTGCCTGAAACAGCGCCGCCGCGCTCGTTGTCGGCCTTGACGTGGTCGATGCACAGCCCCACCGAGGGCGTCACGCTGGACCGGCACAACGTGTTTTTTCATAGCACCTACGCCAGCGAGTTCGAAGACATCTTTGAGCGCCAGCGCCTGCCCGAACACCCCACCGTTTATGTCTGCGCGCAGGACCGGCCCGGGCCCGTCTCGCCGGGTCAAGCCGAGCGAATTTTCTGTCTGGTCAACGCCCCTGCTTGCGGAGATGGCAATGAGATCACCGAGGAGGCCATCGAACAATGTCAAACCCGCACCTTTCAACACCTGAGGCAACTGGGTCTGCCACTGCAGCCGCAAACCAGCCCTTCGATTCGCACGACACCGCAGGACTTTCATCGGCGCTTTCCGGCCAGCGCCGGAGCGCTGTACGGGCAGGCGACGCACGGCTGGACCAGCATCTTCCAAAGACCTGGCTCCACCACACCGCTGCAGGGCCTGTATTTGGCGGGGGGCAGTGTGCACCCGGGGCCGGGCGTGCCGATGGCGGCTTTGTCCGGGCAGCGGGCGGCCGAGGCGCTGATGGCGAGCCTCGCTTCGACCAAAAAGTTCCAGACGGAGGCTACCTTTGGTGGTATGTCGATGCCATGAGTGACGACGGACAACACGGCATCACCCTGATTGCCTTTGTTGGCAGTGTGTTCTCGCCTTATTACGCGTGGGCGCGGGGCCGTGGCCGCGCGCAAGCCGACCACCACTGCGCCTTGAACGTCGCCATTTACAGCAAAGGCCACAAGCGTTGGGCCATGACCGAGCGGGGCCAGCGCCATTGCGCGCGCAGTGCGCGTCAGTTCACCATTGGCCCAAGCCAACTGAGCTGGGATGGCGACTGCCTGACCATCGACATTGACGAAATAGGGGTGCCTTTGCCACGCCGCATTCGCGGCCGCATCAAGCTCTGGCCGCAACAGTTGTTTGGCTATTCCACGCCCTTGGATGTGGCGGGCCAGCACCGCTGGGGACCTTTGGCCCCGGCTTCGCGCATCGAGGTCGACTTGAGTGCCCCTGATTTGAAATGGCAAGGCCACGCGTATCTCGATTCGAACGAAGGGGATGAGCCCATCGATCGCGGTTTTCACACTTGGGACTGGTCGCGTGCCCGCATGCGCGATGGCAGCACCTTGGTGTTTTATGACATGCAAGCGCCGGGCACCGAAGACCGTGTGTTGTCGCTGCGCTTTACGCCCAAAGGCACGGTCGAGCCGCTCGACGTGCCGCCCGTGCAGCGCTTGCCCAAGACAGCTTGGCGCATCGATCGGCGCATGCGCAGTGCACACAGCGTGCGCTTGCACGAGCAACTTGAGGACACGCCTTTTTACCAGCGGTCCTTGCTGCAATTTGAATATGCCCGCGAGCCTTTGCTTGCTTTTCACGAAACCCTGTCGGTGCCTCGTTTGGTGTCACCGGTGGTGCAAGCCATGCTGCCTTGGCGCATGCCAAGGCGGGCTTGAGATGAACTGCCTTGAACCGAATGACTGCGGCCGAAAAGGCCTTGCTGCGTTGGGTTTCAGGGCCCCCCCATTCTTGGCCATGGTGGCCATGAATAGCCCTCGTGCGGGCCGTGCACGTCTTCTGCAAGGAGAAAACTATGTCTAACTCAGACAAAGTCTGGCCAACGGGACTGACCGAGGCCGAATCGGAAGAGATTCACCGTAATCTCATCCAGGGCACGCAGATTTTCGGCATGATTGCCGCATTTGCCCATCTGCTGGCCTATATCTACTCACCCTGGCTCAAGTAAAGGAGCGCCATCATGATCTATTCGAAAATGTGGTGTGTGGTGAAACCAGCGGTTGGTATTCCAGTGTTCATTGCTGCAGTGGCGATTTCGTCCTTCAGCGTGCACTTGGCGCTGACCCTGAACACCACCTGGGTGAAAGGCTTCCTCAATGGCGGTTCCAAAGTTGTGGCAATGGCGCCTGCGCCAGCGGCTGCAGTGGCGGATGCTGCGGTGAAGAAGTAAAGGGTGCAAGCCCGAACGGCCAGACGCGCAAGCGTCTGGTCTTTCTGATATGACCAAAACAACAACACGATCGTCGCTCTCGCATGTGCTGGCCAGTTTAGGCCCGCGATTTTTGCCATTTGCCGATGCCGCCAGCGAAGACTTGCCGCTGTCGCGTCTGCTGCGCTTGTCGCTGTTTCAAATTTCTGTCGGCATGGCCATGGTCATGCTGGTGGGCACCCTCAACCGCGTGATGATTGTCGAGCTCAAAGTGCCGGCCACGCTGGTGTCCTTCATGGTGGCTTTGCCCTTGCTCATCGCGCCGCTGCGGGCGCTGATCGGGTTTCGCTCGGACAACCACCGCTCGCAACTCGGTTGGCGACGTGTGCCCTACATCTGGATGGGCAGCTTGCTGCAATTTGGTGGTTTTTCCATCATGCCTTTTGCTCTGTTGGTCTTGAGTGGCGCCGGCCAAGCCAGCCAAGCACCGGCTTGGGTCGGTTTGCTGGGGGCGGGTGGCGCCTTTGTGCTGGTGGGCTTGGGCATGCACACAGTGCAAACAGCCGGCCTGGCTTTGGCCACCGACTTGGCACCGCCTGAGAGTCAGCCCAAGGTGGTGGGCTTGATGTACGTGATGCAATTGGTGGGCATGATCGGCAGCGCCTTGATGCTGGGCCACCTGCTGCGCGACTACAGCCCGGGCCAGTTGATTCGCGTGGTGCAAGCGGTGGCGGTGATGACGCTGGTGCTCAATGTGGTCGCGCTTTGGAAGCAAGAGCCGCGCAGCCGCCTGCGCAAACCCGGCACCCCCTTGGAACACAATTTTTCCCAATCTTGGCAGCTGTTTTGCCAAGGCCCTAACACCGTGCGACGCTTGCTGGCGGTGGGTTTGGGCACCATGGCCTTCACCATGGAAGATGTCTTGCTGGAGCCCTATGGGGGCGAGATTTTGCATTTGTCGGTCGCCAGCACCACCCTGCTCACTGCCATGTTGGCATTTGGTGGCTTGATGGGTTTTGCTTGGGCCTCACGCGTGCTCAGCCGGGGCGGCGACGCGTACCGCATGGCCAGCTGGGGTGCGTGGGTGGGTTTGCCGGCTTTTGTGGCGGTGATCGCTGCCGCACCCTTCGATTCGCCGGCTTTGTTTGCCCTGGGTATTTTCCTGATTGGCTTAGGCGGTGGCTTGTTTGCGCATGGCACTTTGACGGCCAGCATGCAGCTGGCACCCCCTGAACAGGTGGGCCTGGCCATGGGGGCTTGGGGCGCGGTGCAAGCCACAGCGGCCGGTGTGGGCATGGCCTGCGGCGGTTTGCTGCGCGATGGCATGGCCATGGTCAGCAGTTCGGTGATGGGTTACTCGGCGGTGTACCTGCTCGAGATGGCCTTGCTGGGCCTCACCCTGTGGGCCATTGCCCCGATGCTCAGGCCCCTTGCACA
>JBEGTA010000118.1:0-8253 GCA_041179665.1 Pseudomonadota bacterium | reverse complement strand
CCCATCACTTGCGCGTTGTCGGCAATCCAAGCACTGTCGGCCACTTCGGGGCAGTGCGCGTCCAATTGGTAAAGGGCCACGGGCATCTCCTGTCGGTTGTCGTGATCTGAAAACCTACAATTGTAGGGATGCTCACACCCTGTCGTGGGCCCAAATGCTGATCACCATGTTGACCTTGCGCACCGCGGCCCTGATTCCTTGGGGCCAAACTGATCCTGTTTTGAAGGCCCAGACCACCTTGGCACTGGACCTCGGTCTGCCCGTGGGCGCAGACACGCCGTTGACGGCCCCCAGCGCTGGCCCCGGCAGAGCCGCCAAGCCCGAGCTGGTGCCGCACACACAGCTCAAGGCCAAGTCGATGGCCAGCCCGGAGGGCCGGGCCATGTTGGTGCACTCGATTGCCCACATTGAGCTAAACGCCATTGATTTGGCGCTGGACGTGGTTTGGCGTTTTGCCGGCATGCCCGAGGCTTTTTATACCGATTGGGTGCGCATTGCCCAAGAAGAAGCCAAACACTTCACGTTGCTGCGCAACCACTTGGTCAGCATGGGTTTTGACTATGGTGATTTTCCGGCGCACAACACCCTGTGGGACATGGCCGAGCGCACGCAAGGTGATTTGTTGGCCCGCATCGGCATCGTGCCCCGCACCATGGAGGCACGTGGTTTGGACGCCTCGCCTGGAGTGAAAAACAAATTGGTCAGCGTGGGCGACCACCGGGCAGGCGATATCTTGGACATCATCTTGGCCGAAGAAATTGGCCATGTGGCCGCGGGCAACCGTTGGTACCGCTATTTGTGCGCCCAGCGGGGGCTTGACCCCGTCAGCACCTATGCCGAGTTGATTGCGCAATACGATGCACCCAAACTTCGCCCCCCTTTCAACATGGCCGCGCGCCGCTTGGCGGGGTTTGAAGAAGTCGAGTTGGCCGCGCTCAGCTGAATATTTTTAAGCCAACGCCCAAGCACTAGCCCCTCGGGTGGTGCTGTGCGTGCAAAGTCTTCAGACGCTCTCTGGCCACGTGGGTATAGATGGTGGTGGTCGATATATCGGCATGACCCAACAGCATTTGCACCGCCCGCAAATCAGCGCCATGGTTCAGCAAGTGCGTGGCAAACGCGTGCCGCAACGTGTGCGGCGACAGGGGGGCCGTGATGCCCGCCTGAATGGCGTAACGCTTCACCAAGTTCCAAAACATGACACGCGACATGCCTGTGCCCGGTTTGGGTCCGCTGCTGGTGATGAACAAGTCTTCGGTTTGGCGTTGACCCAATAGCGCGGGACGCGCACGTTGCATGTAGCGCTGCAGCCATTCACGTGCCTCTTCGCCAAAAGGCACCAAGCGTTCTTTGCTGCCCTTGCCCAAAATGCGCAGCACACCTTCGTTGAGCGAGACATGCAGCGCTTTGAGTTGCACCAACTCGCTCACCCGCAATCCGCTGGCGTACATCAGCTACAACATGGCGCGGTCGCGCATGCCCAAGTCGGTGTCCACATCGGGTGCGCGCAACAAGGCGTCCACTTGAGATTCGCCCAAAATTTTGGGCACGCGCAGGGCCTGCTTGGCGGCCAACATGCGCAAGGTGGGGTCCGCTTGCACGAGAGACTCGCGCAAGGCCCAGCGAAAGTAGCGTTTGAACACCGTCAGCCTGCGGTTGGCTGAGGTGGCCTTGGTCTTGGGGTGCCGCTCTGCAAAATAGCCTTGCAGATGGTGCTCTTGCGTGCTGTTCAGCGACTGGCCGTGAGCCAACAACAACCAGCCAGAGAACAGCTCTAAATCTCGGCGATAGGCTGACAAACTGTTTGCGGCCAGCCCATCTTCCAGCCAGAGGGCTTCGATGAATCGATCAACCGAAGTCTGGCTGGCCTCGTGCATCAGTCGAGTTTGAGTTTTTGCTGGTCGACGACCTTTTTGTAAACCTCAAACTCGGCCTTGATTTGAGCCGCAAACTCTTCGGGGCTGTTTCCCACCACCAAAGAACCCGTGTCTTGAATGCGTTTGGTCACTGCGGGATCTTGCAAGGCTTTTTTCACGCCACTGCTGATTTTGTCGACCACTTCTTTGGGCAAGTTCTTGGGGCCCAAGATGCCGTAATAAGCCATGCGGTTAACAGGCTCCAAGCCAATTTCTTTGAAGGTCGGAATGTTGGGCAACTGGGGCAAGCGCTGGGGCGCCGCGATCACAATGGCCACCAACTTGCCCGATTGAATGAAGGGCAATGCCGAAGGCAGGTTGTCAAAAATGATTGGCACCTGGCCCGCCACGGTGTCGTTCAGGGCTGGGCCCGCGCCACGGTAAGGAATGTGGGTGATGAACACGCCTTCCAAGCTCTTCCAGAGTTCGGTTTGCAGGTGACCAATGCCGCCAGTGCCCGACGAGGCGTAAGAGTATTTGCCAGGGTTCTTCTTGATTTCAGCCAAAAAACCTTTGTAGTCTTTGGCCGGAAAGCTGGGGTGTACCGCGATCACATTGGGGGTGGCCGCAATGTTGATGATGGGCGTGAAATCGGTGAGTGGGTTGTACGGGATTTTGGGGTTGATGGCGGGGTTAGCCGCGGTGGTGGATACGGTGGCCACGCCCAAGTTGTAACCATCAGGAACCGCGCGCACGGTTTCGGTGGCGCCCACCACGCCGCCGCCGCCCGCCTTGTTCTCGACCACCACGCTTTGGCCCAGAGCCTTGCCCAGTGGCTCAGAAATCACCCGTGCCACGATGTCCGTGGTACCACCGGGTGCAAAAGGCACTTGCAACTTGATGGGTCTGTTGGGGTAAGCCTGCGCAAAAACCGAGCCCGAAGCCAGCAAAGTGGCCGCCAAACCGACGACCGAAAACACAGCACGACGTTTCATTCGAAAACTCCTAGAAAGTGCCCACATGATATTCAAAAAACGTCCGCCGCCATGAAGGGAAAACCCACAAAAGTCCTAAATCAGGCAAGCCGATGTTGCCGGCGTGACTCAGGCCTTCAAGACGCATCGGACACTCAGTTATCCTAGCCTCGTGAACTTTGCCCAACTCCTCTTTCCCGATTTTTCCCTGATTTTGTGCGGCTATTTGATCTGCCGTTTCACGGCCCTCAACCGGCCGGTTTGGCAACAGGTCGAGAACTTGGTTTATTTCTTCTTGTTCCCGGTGCTGCTCTTTCACTCGATTGTGAAAAGCCCACTGGACTTGCAAGCCGCCTCTAGCCTGATCGGTGCTGGCCTGAGTTTGGGCGTTTGCGCCATTGCCCTGTCGTACAGCCTGCCTTACTGGCCGATTTTGGGCAAACGCCTTGACCGAAGGGACCACGCGGCCAGCGCGCAGGTGGGGTTCAGGTTCAACTCCTTCATCGCCTTGGCTTTGGCCGAGCGCATTGCCGGACCTCAAGGTTTGCTCATGATTTCGGTGCTGATTGGGGTCTGTGTGCCGTTGTTCAACATCGGCGCCGTTTGGCCGATGGCCCGACATGGCAACACCGGGTTCATGCGCGAATTGGTGCGCAATCCCTTGATCATTGCCACCGGCTCTGGGCTGGTCGCCAACCTGATGGGGTTTCGCATTCCTGTGTGGCTCGACCCCAGTGTGAGTCGCATTGGCGCTGCTTCGTTGGCCTTGGGCTTGATGGCTGCAGGCGCCGGCATGCAACTGGGCACCTTAAAGCAAGGCAAATTGCTGGGCCTGAGCGTGCTCATGGTCAAGCACTTGCTGTTGCCCTTGATAGCCCTTGGCATGGCCCAATTGTTTCAACTGGGGCAAGCGCAAACCACGATTTTGTTGGCGTTTTCGGCTTTACCCACGGCCTCCACTTGCTATGTGTTGGCCGCGCGCATGGGCTACAACGGCCCCTATGTGGCGGGCTTGGTCACGCTGTCCACCTTGGCCGGCATGTTGAGCTTGCCGTTTGCACTAGGGGTTTTGCGCGGTTGAGTGGTGTGCACTGTGCACTGCGCGCTTTGCGAACAAAGATCAAGCCTTGGCCATCGACCAGGCCACTTGTTCTTGGACCACCGCATCGGGGTGCGCAGCGTGCGCACTGAGGGCAAGCAGCAGGGCATGGCGATCAGGTGGGGACAACGCCGATGAAGCCAGCGCGTTGCCGGCGGCCAACGCCAAATTGCGCACCCAACGCGCATGCCCTATACGGCGAATGGCGCTGCCTTCGGTGCGGCGCAAAAACTCGGCCTCTGACCATCCCAACAAAGTAACCAGACTGCCAGCGCCCAAACCCTCGCGGGCTTGCCAATCGGGCAGCGGGCTGGTTTGTGCAAATTTGTTCCACGGGCAAGCCAACTGGCAATCGTCACAACCGTAAATTCGGTTGCCAATCAAAGGCCGCAAAGACGCGTCAATGGGCCCGGCGTGCTCAATCGTCAAATAAGAAATGCAACGCCGCGCATCCAAACGATAAGGTGCCACGATGGCCTGCGTGGGACAGATGTCGATGCACGCGTTGCACTCGCCGCAATGGGCCGAAACGGCAGGCGTTGCGGGCAGGGCAAAGTCCACAAACAACTCGCCCAAAAAGAACATCGAACCGGCTGTGCGGTTCAGCACCAAGGTGTGTTTGCCACGCCAGCCCATGCCGCTGCGGGTGGCCAATTCGGCCTCCATCACGGGCGCCGAATCGGTGAAGACACGGTGACCAAACGGCCCGATGGCTTGCGCAATGCGCTCTTGCAGTTTTTGCAAACGGCTGCGCAGCACCTTGTGGTAATCGCGGCCACGGGCGTACACCGAGACAACCGCCTCACCGGGCTGCAGCAGCCTGGCCGTTTCTTGCGCAAGCCAATCGGGGGGGGTGTCTTGCGGCAAATAATCCATGCGCGCCGTGATGACGCTGACCGTGCCCGGCTGCAACTCGGCAGGACGCGCCCGTTTCAAGCCATGGCTTTGCATGTAGCCCATGCTGCCGTGAAAGCCCGCCGCCAACCATGCCTGCAATCCGGGCTCAGCAGAAGACAAATCAATGCCCGTCACGCCAATTTGGGACAATCCAAGCTCACGCGCCCAGATCTGGATCTGGGGCCAGAGTTCAAGAAGGTCGTTTTGAGTACGTTCAGCAGCCACCCGCCGATTGTAGAAAGCCCTGCCCTCCCCCCTGTTTGGGAGCTGGTCTGGGCGGACGAATCCGCCACGCAAGCTTTTGCCACGCAACTGGCACATTCATTGGCGACGTGGGTGGGCGGACGCGATGCCAGCATCGAGCTGCGCGGCCAATTGGGCGCGGGCAAAACCACCTTGGTGCGCCACTTGCTGCGGGCTGCCGGGGTTCAAGGGCGCATCAAAAGCCCCACCTACGCTGTGGTCGAACCGCACCAAGCCGTCTCCGAATCGGGGGTCTGGCCGATTTGGCATTTTGATTTTTACCGCTTCAACGATCCGCAAGAATGGGAAGACGCAGGCTTTCGGGACATTTTTGCAGGGCCAGGATTAAAGCTCATGGAGTGGCCCGACAAAGTCGCAGGGCAACTGCCACCACCCGACTGGGTGATCACGCTGGAAGCCATTGACGAAGACCAGCGCCGCGTGCGCATCCACGCCCCGACAACCAGAGGCCAGGCCTGGCTACTCGCGCACATGAAAGGCGCAGCCCATGGCGCTTGACCGCCGCCGCTTGCTCAAAACAGGCTTGCTGGTGCTCAGCTTGGGGGCCGCACAGCTGGCACGTGGCGCCAGCATGTTGGCGGTGCGCATTTGGCCGGCATCGGATTACAGCCGAGTCACGCTCGAATCAGACACACCCCTCAAAACCACGCAAACCTTGGTCGATTCACCGCCACGCTTGGCCGTTGACATTGAAGGCATGGCGCTCAATGCCGCGTTGCGCGAACTGGTGGGCAAGGTGCAAGCGTCTGACCCCAACATCGCAGGCATTCGGGTGGGCCAGTTCAACCCCAACACCGTGCGATTGGTGATTGACCTGAAGCGCCCCATAGCCCCGCAAGTGTTCACTCTGCAACCGGTGGCGGCTTATGCCCACCGGTTGGTGCTCGATCTTTACCCGGCGCAAGCTTTGGATCCCTTGGAGCAACTCATCCAAGAGCGCTCGGGCAGCAAACCCGCCATGCCGCCCAGCCCTCCAGCCAAAAGCGCACCGAACGACCCCTTGGGCGATTTGATTGCCCAACAAGGCCAACCCGCCGCCAAGCCGCCCGCACCGATCACCCGCAAACAAGACATGGCCCCGCCCGGCTCTGCTTCAGTGGACTCGCCCAACCACCCGCCCCGCGCGACGGCCCCGGCAAGCACCGATCGTTTGATCGTGATTGCGATCGACCCCGGGCATGGGGGCGAGGACCCCGGCGCTGTGGGCCCCGGGGGCACGCGCGAAAAAGATGTGGTGCTGAAGATCGCCAAAATGTTGCGCGACCAAATCAACGCCAGCAGCGTGAATGGCAACCCGATGCGCGCCTTCATGACGCGCGATGCCGATTTTTTTGTGCCACTGCATGTGCGGGTACAAAAAGCCCGACGGGTGCAGGCCGACTTGTTTGTCAGCATCCATGCCGACGCCTTTTTCACCCCGCAAGCCAGTGGCGCCAGCGTGTTTGCGCTCAGCCACGGCGCGGCCTCCAGTAGCGCGGCGCGCTGGATGGCACAAAAAGAAAACAAGGCCGATTTGATTGGTGGCATCAACTTGGGTGCGCAAGATGCACAAGTGCAACGCGCAATGTTGGAGATGAGCACCGATGCCCAAATCAAGGACAGTCTGAATTTGGGCAACAGTTTGCTGCGCGAGATGGGCAGCGTGGGCCGCCTGCACAAACCCCGGGTTGAGCAAGCCGGGTTTGCTGTGCTCAAAGCACCTGATATCCCCAGCGTTTTGGTGGAGACCGCCTTCATCAGCAACCCCGCCGAAGAAGAAAAACTGCGCAGCGAGGCCTACCAACAAAAAATGACCGATGCCCTGATGCGCGGCATCCTGAATTATTTTGCGCGCAACCCGCCTCTGGCGCGCAATCGCAGCATCTGATCGCTCACTTGGCGCGAAAGACGCGAAAGGCGCGAGAGAATGGCACGGCGTGGCGCACCCTCTGCAGTTCACTTTCTGCAGTTCACTTTCTGCAGTTCGCCTCACACAGCGCGCATTGTCAGATCGCCTTATTCCGCGCTCCCGTTGCCCACAACGCGTTGTGCCCCCTTCAACCCCTCAGACCAGCCACAAAGCAAAACGCCTGTTCAGACCAGCTGAGCAGGCGTTGAATGCTTGCAATGATTGAAGGCCTTGGCTGTGCGGCCAAAACCCTGTCTCAATGTCAGGCCTTGGCCTTGTTGTAGTTGGTCACGCCGTCCAAAATTTCTTTGTGGGCCGACTCTTTGCCTTCCCAGCCCAGCACCTTGACCCATTTGCCTTTTTCCAAGTCTTTGTAGTGCTCAAAGAAGTGGGCAATGGCGTTGCGGCGCATGGCGTTCACATCCTCAATGTCCTTCCAGTGGTCGTACATGGGCAAGATTTTGCTGGTGGGCACGGCAATCACTTTGCCGTCCACGCCGGCTTCGTCTTCCATCATCAAGATACCCAAAGCACGGCAAGGCACTACCACTCCAGGGTGCAAGGCATAAGGGGTGATCACCAACACATCCACCGGGTCGCCATCGCCCGACAGGGTTTGGGGCACATAACCGTAGTTGGTGGGGTAGTGCATGGCAGTGGTCATGAAACGGTCCACAAACAGCGCACCCGTTTCCTTGTCCACTTCGTACTTGATCGGATCCGCATTCATCGGAATTTCGATGATGACGTTGAAGGTTTCGGGCACATTTTTGCCGGGGGTGACGTTGTCGAGGGACATCTTTCAGGTCTCTTTGTGAAAAGTTGATAAAAGCGGAATCACTAGGGATTAACCCCGATTTTACTTTCACAGGGCTTGCGCAAACCCCAAAACGACCTCTTTAATGCCTTGTTGGCCAATCGTTCTCTGGTTTCAGTGACGAGGAAGCAACGCCCTGGAGGTGCCTCCCGAGCGTGGCCCCTCAGATCAGCGACAACCATCAAGGAGAGAACAATGGCAGGAAATTCAGCGCTCATATTGGCGCTCGTTTGTGGCTTGATTGCCGTGGCTTACGGCATTTGGGCACGAGGGTGGATCCTTTCCCAAGATGCCGGCAATGCCCGGATGCAAGAAATTGCGGCCGCTATTCAAGCCGGTGCCGCCGCTTACCTGGCTCGACAATACAAAACCATCGCCATCGTGGGCGTGGTGTTGGCCATTTTGATGGGGCTCTTTTTGGACGGCGTCACCGCCATCGGCTTCGTCATTGGGGCGGT
>JBEGTA010000117.1:0-3559 GCA_041179665.1 Pseudomonadota bacterium | reverse complement strand
ACAAAAAGTGGTCCACCCTCGCCATGAAGGCCCACAACGCCGAGGTGTGCGTGCGGGGCGGCCAAGTGCAGTTGTTAGAAGGTGACTGGGCGCCCGAGCGCGTGGTCATTCTGAAGTTTCCAACTTTTGCGGCGGCCAAGGCGTTTTACGAAACACCCGAATACCTGCAAGCGCGTGAGGCCCGAGCAGGCGCGGCGGTCATGCGCATGATCGCGGTCGAAGGTCTTTGAATCTGTTTTTTATTTTTAACTTTGAGAGAGTTCCAAAATGAGTGCAATCGTCGATATCGTCGGTCGTGAAATCCTAGACAGCCGTGGCAACCCCACCGTCGAATGCGATGTCTTGCTCGAATCTGGCGTGATGGGCCGCGCCGCAGTGCCCTCGGGCGCTTCTACCGGCAGCCGCGAAGCCATTGAATTGCGTGACGGCGACAAGAGCCGCTATTTGGGCAAGGGCGTGTTGAAGGCCGTGGAGCACATCAACACCGAAATTTCCGAAGCCGTGTTGGGCCTCGACGCTTCTGAGCAAGCCTTTTTGGACCGCACCCTGATCGACTTGGACGGCACCGAAAACAAAAGCCGTTTGGGTGCCAACGCCATGTTGGCGGTGTCCATGGCCGTGGCCCGCGCTGCAGCCGAAGAATCTGGTCTGCCCTTGTACCGTTACTTCGGCGGCATGAACGGCAACCAATTGCCCGTGCCCATGATGAACGTCATCAACGGCGGCGCGCATGCCAACAACAACCTCGACTTGCAAGAGTTCATGATCATTCCCGTGGGCGCACCGTCGTTCCGCGAAGCCGTGCGTTGGGGCGCCGAGGTGTTTCACGCGCTGAAGAAAATCATCCACGACAAAGGCATGAGCATTGCCGTAGGCGACGAAGGTGGCTTTGCCCCCAACGTGGACAGCCACGAAGCGGCGATCCAAATGGTGTTGGACGCTATTTCGGCCGCCGGTTACACCGCCGGTGAACAAATTGCGATTGGCCTCGATTGCGCGGCCAGCGAGTTCTACAAAGACGGCAAGTACGTCTTGGCAGGCGAAGGCGGCATCAGCTTGACCTCTGAGCAATGGACCGACATGTTGGCCAGCTGGTGCGACAAGTACCCCATCATCAGCATCGAAGACGGCATGGCCGAAGGCGACTGGGACGGCTGGAAAGTGCTGACCGACCGATTGGCCAAAAATGTGCAGATCGTGGGTGACGACTTGTTCGTGACCAACACCAAGATCTTCAAAGAAGGTATTGATAAAGGCATCGCCAACTCGATCCTGATCAAGATCAACCAAATTGGCACCTTGACCGAGACCTTTGAAGCCATCGAGATGGCCAAGCGCGCCGGCTACACCGCCGTCATCAGCCACCGCTCTGGCGAAACCGAAGACAGCACCATTGCCGACATTGCCGTGGGGCTGAATGCCGGCCAAATCAAGACCGGCTCGATGAGCCGCTCTGACCGCATGGCCAAATACAACCAGCTACTGCGCATCGAAGAAGATTTGGGCGAAGTGGCGGTCTACCCTGGCCGCAGCGCGTTTTACAACCTGCGCTGATCTCCATGGGCAATCGCACCGTCCCCATCGTGCTGGTCGCCTTGCTGGTGATCTTGCAGGGCCAACTTTGGTTGGGCCGGGGCGGTGTACCCACTGTGGCTGAGCTGGAGCGAGAGCTCCAGCAACAAAAAGCGACCAACGAAGAAGCACGCCGCAAGATCGAACAACTCAGCGCCGAGGTCAACGACCTCAAAGAAGGCCTGAACATGGTGGAAGAGCGTGCTCGCCACGAGTTGGGCATGGTCAAGCCGAATGAAATCTACGTTCAGATCGCCAAGTGAGGGTGCAGGTCTGACGGCCAGACCGGATCTTGGCGATGTGAGTGCGATCAACGAAGCACGCGCGACAGATTCACCATCGCACTCACCCTCCCAAACGTCATCCCATCCACCATCCGATTCGCCCTCGTACTCCAGGCACCCCTTCGGCACGCGCCGTGTGGCCATTTTGGGGGCCGATCAAACTGGCAAAACATGGCTGACAAAGGCCTTGGCCGCCACATTCGCACAGGTCGCACACGGCTGGTCTATTGCCGACGGCACCCCCCTCCTGAACGCGGCTTTGGCCGAGCAGCGCTTCAACGACAGCACGCTGTACCCTATGGCTTTGGCGCAGCAAGCGCAGTTTGATTTCACTTTGTTGATGGGCTTGGATGGTGCATGGCTGAGCGCGCCGCCAGATCCCGATAACCCAAAGAACGCACAAGACGCGGCCAAACGAAGCCACACCGACACCCTGCTCAGGCAAGCACTGCACCGTGCAGGCCTGGCTTTTCATGTGGTGTATGGGCAAGGGCCGCAAAGGCTGAACAACGCCTTGCTGGCGCTTGGCTTACCCAGCCAAGACTTGGCGGCTCTGGAAATGCGCGAGCAGTCTCAATTTGCCATTCACCAAGGTCGCACGGTGTGGCAGTGCAACGATTGCAGCGACCCCGAGTGCGAGCACCGTTTGTTTACGGGCCTGCTGGCACAGCGCTGAGAAAAAAGGTTCAGTGCACCGGCCCACCGGGCACATTGGTCGGTAAATCGGCCGGCAAACCGGTGAACAAGCCCGCTGCATCGACGGGATCAAACCGGTACTGAGCGCCGCAAAAGTCGCAACCGACTTCTACTTGCCCTTGCTCGGCAATGATGCCTTCGACTTCTTCGGTGCCCAAACTTCGGATCATCCGCCCCACCCGCTCTCGGTTGCAGCGACAAGCAAAGCGCGGACCGGTCTCGCCGATGAAGGGCTCAAATCGGGCCAAAGGCTCTTCCCAATACAAACGGTGCAAGATGGTTTCTGCGTCCAAAGTCAACAACTCGTCACGCTTCAGGCTCTTGCTCAAAATGGCAATGCGGCTGAAATCCTCGCTTTTTCCCAGCACCGACTCACGCATGAGTGAATCGGTTTTTCCGGCCAGGTTGCCTTCGCCTTCCACCGGCAAGCGTTGAATTAACAAACCCGCTGCCACTTTGTCGTCGGCCGCCAGCACCAGCACCGTGTCCAATTGCTCAGACTGCAGCATGTAGTGCTCCAGCACCTCGCTGATGTTTTCCAACTTTTCGCCTTGGTCACCAAACAACGGTACCACGCCTTGGTAGGGCTGCTGTCCGGGCAATCGGTCTTGCGGATCCAAGGTGATGGCGCAACGCCCTTCGTTGTTCACGTTGACCATTTGGCTCAGGCTGGCGTTTGGCGCCACCTCGCCCACTTGCGTGCACGTGGCCCGCAGGCTGAGGTCAGGCTGCACCTCCACCACGCCCAACTTCACCGGGCCATCGCCAAATATTTGCAACACCAGCGCACCATTGAACTTGATGTTGCCTTGCATCAGCACGCCGGCCGCCGCCATCTCGCCCAGCAATTGCCGCACTGGCGCGGGGTAGGCGCCGGTCTCTGTGTTGGCCGCACGACGCGCCAAAATGTCTTGCCAAGCGTCGGTCAAACGCACCAGCATGCCGCGCACAGGAAGGCCTTCGAAAATGAATTTATGGAGTTCTGACAAAGTGCATTTGACAGCCTC
>JBEGTA010000116.1:0-15398 GCA_041179665.1 Pseudomonadota bacterium | reverse complement strand
CAAGTGATGGAGAAAAACTTGGACCAACGCGCGGAACAAACGCCCGCAGTGGAAGTGGGTGATTTGATTCCGGTGAATTGCGCCAGTGCTGACGATGCTGTGTGCAAGCCGCAGGCGAGATTAGAGCCCTAAAAAAATGCCCACAGTGCAGTCACTGTGGGCAATGTGCAAAGGCGCTCAGATGTGGTCTGAAAATCTTTTTGGGCGAATCAACCGTTCACAAAGTTCGGTTGGCGTTTGTTCAAGAAGGCGTCCATGCCTTCCTTCTGATCGGCGGTGGCAAACAGCCCATGGAACAAGCGGCGCTCAAACATCACCCCGTCTGACAAGCCGCTTTCAAAAGCGCGGTTAACGCTTTCTTTGGCCGCCATGACCGAGAGTTGGCCGTAGCCGCAAATCGTGAGGGCTGCGCCCAGGGCTTCGTCCATCATTTTTTCCAAAGGCACCACACGGCTCACCAAGCCGGCGCGCTCGGCTTCGACGGCATCCATCATTCGACCCGTGAGGACCAAATCCATGGCCTTGGATTTGCCAATAGCGCGTGGCAAACGTTGTGTGCCGCCAGCACCGGGGATGATGCCGATTTTGATTTCGGGTTGACCGAATTTGGCGTTGTCGGCAGCGATGATGAAGTCGCACATCATGGCCAACTCGCAGCCACCGCCCAATGCAAAACCACTGACGGCTGCAATCACGGGTTTGCGGATGTTGCGAATGGTTTCCCAGTTGCGGGTGATGAAGTCGTTTTTGTAGACCTCGCTGAAGGTGAACTTGGCCATCGCCGAAATGTCTGCGCCCGCCGCAAAAGCTTTTTCGCTGCCCGTGACGATGATGCAGCCAATGGCTTCGTCCGCATCGAAGGCTTTCAAAGCGGCGCCCAATTCGTCCATCAGTGCGCCGTTGAGAGCGTTCAATGCCTTGGGCCGATGGAGCGTGATGATGCCGACTTTGCCACCTTCTGTGCGGACTTCAATGTTTTCGTAATTCAAGAGATTCTCCAAGGGGGTGTGGAATTCAAAGAGCACTATAACCAAGACCTAACGGCTCAAAAAATGGACGCTGGGCCATAGGGAAAGTATTAACCAACCGTGCGGTCGGTTAATGGTACATTCTTCGCTTCAGGAGAAAAGCATGCCCGAAACCACCCCTGCTTCGGTGTTGTATGAAGTCCGTGACGCCGTCGCGCTGGTCACCCTCAATCGACCGCAAGCGCTGAACAGCTTTACCCGCGAGATGCACCAATTGCTGTGGTCCGTGCTGGACCAAGCGGAGGCCAATCCCGTAGTGCGGGCCTTGGTGCTGACGGGTGCAGGCCGTGGCTTTTGTGCAGGGCTGGATTTGTCCGAACTTGATTTCACGCCCGGCCCCGGTTTGCTCGAGCGCGCCGATCCGGGGCCTGTCATTCACGAGGCCTTCAACCCCACCACGCGTCGTTTGCAGTCGCTGCGCATGCCGGTGGTGTGTGCGGTCAACGGTGTGGCCGCGGGGGCAGGGGCCTCGGTGGCCATGGCGTGCGACATTGCCATTGCGGCGCCATCGGCCAGCTTTGTGCAGGCCTTCAGCAAAATTGGTTTGATTCCCGATGCCGGTGGCAGTTGGTTGTTGGTCGAGCGTTTGGGCTTGCCCCGCGCCATGGCCTTGGCCATGACCGGCGACAAATTGGTGGCCGAAAAAGCCAAAGAGTGGGGCCTCATTTGGGAGGTGGCGGACGACTGCGTCGAGGCCGCAATGGCTTTGGCTGCGCGCTTGGCCTTGATGCCCACCAAAGCCTTGGTGGCCACGCGGCACCTGTTGCGCGATGCCAGCACCCGCTCGCTGGACGAGCACCTCAATGTCGAGCGCGACACCCAATCGGCGCTGGGCAAAACCCACGATTACATGGAAGGCGTGAACGCCTTTTTGGAAAAACGCTCCCCCCAATTCAAAGGCCAATGATGAGCACTGCCGAATCTAAAGCGCTGGCCCAACGTGTCGGCGAAACCATGTTCGCGGTGGACGTGGCCTCCAAAGACACCATGGGCATGCAACTCATGGCTTGTGAGCCGGGGCGTGCGGTGATGCGCATGACGGTCAAAGCCTTGCATTTGAATGGTCACCAAATTTGCCACGGGGGCTTCATCTTTACCTTGGCCGATTCGACCTTTGCCTTTGCCTGCAACAGCTACAACAAAAACGCGGTGGCGGCCGGCTGCAGCATCGAGTTTTTGAAGCCCGGTCGGCTGGGCGATGTGCTGACCTGCGAAGGCCTTGAGCAAACCCTGAGCGGACGGCACGGCATTTACGACATGAAAGTCACCAACCAAGACGGTGAGGTGATCGCCATGTTCCGTGGCAAAAGCGCACAAATTCCGGGCACGGTGGTGCCGGAATAAATCAGTCATTTGGAGTTTTGAATGAGCCAAAAAGCCTTTCCCTTAGAGCCGATTGAAAAAGCCAGCGTGGACGAACTGCGCAGCTTGCAATTGAAGCGCTTGCAACAGACGCTGCACCACGCTTATGCCAACTCGCCTGTGTACCGTGCGAAATTTGACGCTGCAGGCGTGCACCCGGACGACTGCAAATCACTGACCGACTTGGCCAAGTTTCCGTTCACGACCAAAGCCGATTTGCGCGACAGCTATCCGTTTGGCATGTTTGCGGTGCCGCGCGAAAAATGCGCTCGCATCCATGCGTCCAGCGGCACCACTGGCAAACCCACGGTGGTGGGCTACACCCTGAAAGACATCGACACATGGTCCACCGTGGTGGCCCGAAGCATCCGCGCAGGCGGTGCCAAGCCCGGCGACATGGTGCATGTGAGTTACGGATATGGCCTCTTCACGGGCGGCATGGGCGCGCACTACGGCGCTGAAAAACTGGGCCTCACCGTGGTGCCCTTTGGCGGCGGGCAAACCGAGCGCCAAGTGCAGCTGATTCAAGACTTCAAGTCCAACATCATCATGGTCACGCCCAGCTACATGTTGGCCATTGCCGATGAGTTTGAACGCCAAGGTATCGACCCCAAAACCTCGTCTTTGCGCGTGGGTATCTTTGGTGCCGAACCTTGGACCAACGACATGCGCCGGGCGATTGAAAAACGCATGGGCATTGATGCGGTGGACATTTATGGTTTGTCGGAAGTGATTGGCCCCGGCGTGGCCAGCGAGTGCATCGAAACCAAAGATGGCCCGACCCTCTGGGAAGACCACTTCTTCCCCGAGATCATCAACCCTGAGACCGGCGAGCCTGTGGCCGATGGTGAATTGGGCGAGTTGGTCTTCACCAGCTTGACCAAAGAGGCCTTGCCCATCATTCGTTACCGCACCCGCGACCTGACGCGTTTGTTGCCCGGCACCGCACGCACCATGCGCCGCATGGAAAAAATCACCGGTCGCAGCGACGACATGATGATCATCCGCGGTGTGAACGTGTTCCCCAGCCAAATCGAAGAATTGATT
The DNA here is from genome assembly GCA_041179665.1 of Pseudomonadota bacterium. GTDB lineage: Bacteria > Pseudomonadota > Gammaproteobacteria > Burkholderiales > Burkholderiaceae_C > Limnohabitans_A. The sequence continues at coordinate 11,961 of JBEGTA010000116.1, read as the reverse complement.
TTGAAGCGCAGTGAATTGGCCCCGCACTACCAATGTGTGCTGACCCGCGAGGGCCCGATGGACGACCTGAAGGTGTTGGTGGAGACCAAACCCGGTGTGTCGCCCGACAGCGCGGAGGCGAAGGCAGCCGCCAAATTGTTGCAGCATGAGATCAAGGTGTTTATTGGCTCGAGCGTGGCGATCGATCTCAAGGCCGAGGGCGGTGTTGAGCGTAGCCAAGGCAAAGCCAAGCGCGTGGTCGACTTGCGCAAAAAATAAGGCCCGACGGATTGGCAGAGGCAAATCGGCCCAAGCCGTTCGACTTGGGCCGATGAGTTCTGGCAGATCAAAACTGGATCAGAACTGGCAGATCAGACAGGTTGAGCTGCTCGTCAGATTTTTCAGACAGCGGGCCACTGGCTCGGTTTGCGGGTTGAAGGTGCGCCCAGTTTCCAATAGCTGGCTTGCGCTGGCACCTTCAGTGGCAACTTCAGCAAGCGTTTGTCGCGCGCCACCCAGGCCACCAATTTCTGTTCTCGCCCCAGCAGCGCGGGCAGTTCATCGAGTTTGCTGAGGCGCCAACTGCCGCCTTGGCCTTTGGCACCGATCTCGACGCCCAACCATTCATCGCCAGCCGCAAGCCCGGCTTTTTCGGCGGCGCTGCCGCGCAGTACGCCCTTGATCTGAAGACTGCCCAGAATCTCGCTCACGCGCAAGCCCAGCCTTTGGGTCATGGGCGCTGTTTCAGCGCTGATTTCCACGCCTTGCCCGCTGAGCAAATCGCGCAGGGGCAACTCCTCGGTGCTGTGCACCCAGCTGGAGAGTTCTTTCTTCCAGCTGCGACCCGTGAGGCTTTGCAACTCATCCAGCAAGTCTTGTTCGCGCATGGGGCCCGCATGGCAGCGCTTCCACAGGCCCCGCATCACGTTGTCGAGTGTTTGGCCTTCTTGGCGCAATGCCAAGTCGAGGCACAGCGCCACCAACGATCCCTTGGTGTAATAACTCACCGTGGCGTTGAGCGTGTTTTCGTCCTGCCGGTAGTACTTCACCCAGGCATCAAAACTGGCCTGCGCCACCGTTTGCACCAAGCGCCCCGGCGTTTGCTGCACTTGCAAGATGGTTTTGCCCAGCAGCTTGAAATAAGTGGCATCGTCAATCAGGCCGGCACGCCGCAGCAGCAGGTCGTCGTAATAACTGGTGAAGCCTTCAAAGAACCACAACAGTGGGGTGTAATTTTCTTGGGTGAAGTCGTAATGCGCCAAAGCATCAGGGCGCAGTTGCTTGACGTTCCAAGTGTGAAAGTACTCGTGGCTGATCAAGCCCAGCAAAGTGGTGTAGCCCTCGTTTGTGTGTGGGGCGTTCTGGCGTGGCAAGTCAGCGCGGTTGCAGATCAGAGCGGTGCTGTTTTTGTGCTCCAAGCCGCCGTAGCCTTCGTGCACGGCGTTCAGCATGAACAGGTAATTTTTATGCGGGGCTTTCTTGCCCGCAGATTTGCCCGAGCCGTGCCAAAAGCGGATCTCGGCTTCACAAATTTTCTGGGTGTCGTCCAACAAGCGCTGACCATCGAAAGACGGCAAGGCCCCTGCCACGACGAAGCGGTGCGGGATGCCGCAGGCGGTGAATTGGCCACTCCAAAACGAGCCCAACTCGACGGGGCAGTCGACCAAATCGGAGTAGTTGTTGGCTTGGTAAAGGCCAAAGCCTTTTTTGTCGATCTTGACCGGCGTCAGTCCCGTGGCGGCTTGCCAGCTGGCTTGTCCTTTCACGGGTTTGAGTTGCAGCTGCTGTGTTGTTTCTTCGAAGCCATGCACCCGCAAGCACAGGCTGGTGCCGTTGAAGAAACCGCGCTGGCTGTCTAGCCAAGCGGTGCGAACAGAGGCGTCAAAGGCATACACCTCGTAGGACAGCACCAGGGCTTGGCCGGGCTTGCAATCCATATCCCAAGTGCATTTGTCGCGTTGGTTGATGGCGACTTTTTTGCGGCCTTGCGTGGCGACCAAGTTTTGCAGGTTCTTGGAAAACTCGCGCACCAAATAGCTGCCGGGAATCCACACCGGCAGCGACACGGTTTGCCGCGCAGCAGGTTGGTCCAGGGTGAGCGTGACCTTGAATAAATGCGCGTGCAGATCTGCCGCTTCAACGCCGTAGTGCACCACGCTCATGTGGCACCTGCCGCCAAAAAGCAACTCAGGCTGGCCACAATGGTCAACTGCAAGCGCATGGGTAACCAAGGCGCCAGGCCAGCCGCAGGCCAGGTGCGGCGGTCCATGACATAGCAGCCAATCAACACAAAGCCCAGCAAGGGCAGGCCTGCAAAGGCAGGCATCATCACCGCCACCCAAGCCAGCAGGCTGGGCACAACACCCCAAGTGAAATGAATGCGCGGAGCTTCACGGGTGATCAAGGCATTGCGAAAACCCACGCCCCAATGAATGCCGCCCAAAAACGACACGATGACCGCGCCATAGCTTTGCATTGACAAGGCCACATAGGGGTGCAAGTCGTGGCCGACCAGCCACAAGCACAGCGCAAAAAAAACAAAGGGAATCAGGCCGGCATAACCGAGGCGGCGAATCAAATGCCAGGTGGGGTCTTCTGGGTGTGGGGTGTTCATGGTTTGATGTCGTTCAGCAATTTTTCAACTTGGGCAATGGGCACGGCACCGGGCACGCGCGTGCCATCGGCAAACAACAAAGTGGGCGTGCCGGTGATGCGTTGCTTTTTGCCAAACTCCACATTCGCGTCCAGAGCGGTGGTGTCGCAGTTGGCGGTAGATGGTGTCGAGCCATTCACCATCCAGTCGTTCCAAACCTTGGCCTTGTCTTTGGCGCACCAAATGTTTTTGGATTTGGTTCTCGAGTCTTCGCCCAAGATGGGGTAAAGCAAGTGGTAGATCGTGACGTTTTCCAGCTTTTGCAGGTCTTTTTCAAAGCGCTTGCAATAGCCGCAATTGGGATCGGCAAACACCACCAGCTTGCGTTTGCCGTTGCCGCGCACTTGCGTGAAAGCGTTCTTCAAGGGCAGCTGGTCGAACGGAATGGCCGACAGTTTTTCCATGCGCTCTTCGGTCAGGTTGCGGCGTTGTTTGACATCAATCAGCGTGCCTTGAATCAAAAATTGGCCTTCCGCATCGCTGTACATCACATCATTGCCCATGCGCAATTCGTACAAGCCGTTCATGGGCGTTTTGCTGATCTCGTCGATCTTGGGCAAATTGGGCAGTCGCTCACTCAGGTTTTTTCGAATGGTGGCTTCTTGGGCCCAAGCCAGTGTGGGGGCCAGCAAGGCCAGCGCCAACCAGGTGGACAGCTTGAAACGGGCAAACATCATGGGTGTTCTTTCAATAGCAATAGGGGCAACTCACTGCACGGTCAACGTGAGCCCGTGCCTGAAGTTGAGTGGGTTGTTTGGCCCATGGCTTGTTGCGCCATCCAGTTTTTAAGTGGGTCGCTGCGGTCAAAGCCAGTCATGCCCCAGTTGCGCAGCTGTTGCCACAAGGGGCTGGGTTGCGCAAACAGGCGTTGCAGTCCGTCGGTCACGAGACCCATGGCTTTCACGTCGGCCTGTCGTGCCCGTTCGTAGCGGCGCAGCAGTTTCAAGTCGTTCAAGGGGCGCCAGAATTCTTTGGTTTTGATGACCCGCACCAACTCGGCGACATCGGCCAAGCCCACGTTCAGGCCTTGCCCCGCCAACGGGTGGATGGCGTGCGCTGCATCACCTGCCAAGGCAAAAGCCTGTTGGGTGGTTCCTGGCATGTTGCCCGTCCAGCGTTCGGCTCTGGCCAGTTGCAAGGGCCATTCGGCGCGAGGGGCTGAGACGGTCATGTGGCCCAAGGCCAGACCGCAGGCCTTGGACAATTCGAGGGCAAAAGCTTCAGCCTCCAAGGCCATCAGGGTTTTGGCGCGCAAGGGGTGTACCGACCACACCAGCGCCACCTCGCTGCCGCCTTCGCCGCCCAAGGGCAGCAAGGCCAAAATCTCGGCCTGAGGTTGAGACAAACCTGGCACCGCGCTCCAACCAAACCACTGCCGTGCCACGCCTTGGTGTGGCAACTCGCACACCAGCCGGGTGGCCACGGCGTGTTGCTCATAGTGGGTGACTTCAAAGCCCACGCCCAACACGGCGCGCGTTTGGCTGGCACGGCCCTCACACACCACGGTCAATGGGGCTGCCACTGGGGCGCTGACGACTTCGATGTGCGGTTGAAATTGCACCGCTTGCGCCAAGCGTTTTTCCAGCGCGGGCACATCCACCATCCAATTGAGTTCGCCCACGCCTTGGGCCTGTGCCCCGAAATTCAGTTGGCCGCCTTGGTCGCCCCAAATTTGCATGCGGTGCACCGGCGTCACATCGGGGCTGTCGGGCCAGCAGCGCAGGTCTTGCAGCAAGGCCATGGCGGCACCGTTCAGCGAATAAGCCCGCACATCGACCACGCCGGGCTGGGCAGGGGCCTCCACCAGCGCGACATTGAGTTTTTCGCGGGCCAACAACAGGGCCAAGGAGCGGCCCACAATGCCAGAGCCACGAATGCAAATATCAGGGTGTAAAGCCATCCGCTGATTGTAGGGCGATGGCTTTTGGCAAGTCCGCCGCAGGGGCCGATAACCGTTCGGGCCACCCGTTAAAATCACGGGTTATCTTCAGAATCATCGAAAGCCTTCCATGAGCCTCAAATGCGGCATCGTGGGTTTGCCCAACGTGGGCAAATCTACCCTTTTTAACGCGCTGACCAAAGCCGGCATTGCCGCAGAAAATTACCCGTTTTGCACCATCGAGCCCAACACCGGGGTGGTCGAGGTGCCCGACCCCCGTTTGCAGCAGTTGGCCGACATCATCACGCCTGAGCGCATCGTGCCGGCCATCGTTGAGTTTGTGGACATTGCCGGCTTGGTGGCCGGGGCCAGCACGGGTGAGGGTTTGGGCAATAAATTCTTGGCCCACATTCGCGAAACCGATGCGATCGTGAACGTGGTGCGCTGCTTTGAGGACGACAACGTCATCCACGTCGCCAACAAGGTTGACCCGATCGCCGACATTGAGGTGATTCAGACCGAATTGTGTTTGGCCGATTTGGCCGCTGCCGAGAAAGCCATCCACCGCGTGAGCAAGATTGCACGATCGGGCGACAAAGACGCCGTGAAGCAATTGGCGATTTTGGAGAAGTGCCAAGCCGCTCTGAACGACACGCAACCCGTGCGCACCATCGATTTCAGCAAAGAAGAACGCGCCGAACTCAAGCAGTTCTTTTTTATCACCGCCAAGCAGGCGATGTTTGTGGCCAACGTGTCGGAGGACGGCTTTGAGAACAACCCGTTCTTGGACCGTTTGAAAGCTTTTGCTGCCAAGCAAAATGCGCCGGTAGTGGCCATTTGCGCCAAGATCGAAGCCGAATTGTCCGAAATGGACGACGCAGACCGCTTGGAGTTTTTGAAAGAACTGGGTCAAGACGAGCCCGGTCTGAACCGCCTGATTCGCTCGGCCTACAACTTGCTCGGCTTGCAAACTTACTTCACAGCCGGTGTGAAAGAAGTGCGCGCTTGGACCATCCATGTGGGCGACACCGGCCCACAAGCTGCCGGCGTGATTCACACCGACTTTGAAAAGGGTTACATCCGGGCGCAGACCATCGCGTTTGACGACTTCATTGCTTTCAAGGGCGAGCAGGGGGCCAAAGACGCGGGCAAGATGCGCGCAGAAGGCAAGGAGTACATCGTCAAAGATGGCGATGTGATGAACTTCTTGTTCAGTTCTTGATCATCGCGCTGGCCTCTCCAAAAAACCGCTCACATGAGCGGTTTTTTTTTGGGGTCAGTGCGTGGGAAACAGCCACAGCAGGGCGCCCGTCATGAAGAGGTATCGGAGAAATTTGCCCACCGCCATGTAAAGCGTGCAGGGCCAAAAAGGCATTTTGAGCCAGCCAGCCACGGCGCAAATGGGGTCGCCCACAATCGGCAGCCAAGAGAAAAAGCAGGCTTTAGGGCCAAATTTTTCCAACCACTTCAAGGCCTGTTTATCCGTGCTGGTTTGTTTGAAGCGGTGCACGGCCTTGTGTGTACCCCAGCCCATCCACCAGCTGACCATGCCCCCCAAAGTGTTGCCCACCGTGGCGACTCCGATGGCGGGCCAAAACAATTCAGGGCTGAGTTTGACCAAGCCAAACACGGCAGGTTCAGAGCCCATGGGCAACAACGTGGCCGACACAAAAGCCACCACAAAGACGGTGCTGAGCCCGAACTGCGGCAGGGCCAGCCATTGCAACAACTGATTGAGCCAAATTTCCATCGGGGCAGTGTAACGAGGTCACCAAAGCCGTTTTGAATGCGGCCTTTAAATGGTTTTTTTTCGCGCCGGACGGCTGGCGTGTGCTGCTGTGGTGCCTAGCACATCTGCATGTCAGCTGCTGAAATATTAAGCAACTACAATCGTGCCTCCTCTCAAGGCCCCCCACATTCCCGCACCTCCCAGTCATGCAGATTGGCCCTTATCTATTGCCGAACAACTTGTTTGTTGCCCCCATGGCGGGGGTGACCGACCGGCCTTTCCGTCAGTTGTGCAGGCAGTTTGGTGCGGGTTATGCCGTTAGCGAAATGGTCACCTCGCGCCCCGATTTGTGGGCCTCGCTCAAGACTTCGCGGCGTGCCAACCACGAGGGCGAACCGGGACCGATTGCGGTGCAGATTGCCGGCACCGAGGCGCAAATGATGGCCGATGCTGCGCGCTACAACATCGACCGAGGCGCACAAATCATTGACATCAACATGGGTTGCCCGGCCAAGAAGGTGTGCAACAAATGGGCTGGCTCGGCCTTGATGCAAAACGAACCTTTGGCGCTGGAGATCGTGTCGGCCGTGGTGGAAGCCGCCCAGCCTCATGGCGTGCCGGTGACTTTGAAGATGCGCACCGGTTGGTGCGACACCGAAAAAAATGCCTTGGTATTGGCTCGCGCCGCTGAAAGTGCCGGGGTGCAAATGGTCACGGTGCATGGCCGCACCCGCGAGCAAGGCTACAAAGGCTGGGCCGAATACGACACGGTGTCTGCGGTCAAAGCCGCTCTCAAAATTCCGGTGGTTGCCAATGGCGACATCGACTCGCCAGAAAAAGCACAAGCCGTGTTGAAAGCCACCGGCGCAGATGCCCTGATGGTGGGGCGCGCGGCGCAGGGCAGCCCTTGGATATTCCGAGAAATCGCACACTTTTTGGCGACCGGTGAACACCTGGCGCCGCCCTTGGTGGCCGAAGTTCGCCGAGCCTTGCTCGAACACTTGCAAGACCATTACGGTTTGTATGGTGAATTCACAGGCGTGCGCTCGGCACGCAAACACATTGGTTGGTATGTGCGCAATCTGCCGGGTGGCGACACTTTCAGAGAGCACATGAACACCTTGGACACCGCCCCGCAGCAGTGGGCCGCGGTAGCTGAATTTTTCGATGGCCTGGCCAGCCAAATGGACCGCTTGCCCATGACTCAAGCACAGCCGGTTTTGGAGACATTGCAATGAGTGAAACCCAATCCATAGAAGCCTGCATTCGCGACAACTTGGAAACCTACTTCCGTGACCTCGATGGCACAGACCCTGCAGGTCTGTACGACATGTTGGTCAAGTTGGTCGAGAAGCCCTTGTTGGATGTGGTGATGAGCCAGTCAGGCCAAAACCAGTCAAGGGCCGCCGAGTGGTTGGGGCTGAATCGCAACACCTTGCGCAAGAAATTGCTCGAACACGATTTGTTGAAATAATTTTTTCTAGAAAGTTTTCCTCCATGAGAGCCCTCATCTCTGTCTCTGACAAAACCGGCATCGTCGATCTGGCCCATGCATTGCACGCTTTGGGCGTGGGCCTGATCTCCACCGGTGGCACGGCCAAACTGCTGGCCGAGCAAGGTTTGCCCGTGACCGAGGTGGCCGAAGTCACCGGCTTTCCTGAGATGCTGGATGGCCGCGTGAAAACCTTGCACCCCAAAGTGCACGGTGGTTTGCTGGCGCGCCGCGACACGCCCGAGCACATGGCGGCCTTGCAAGCACACCAGATCGAGACCATCGATTTGCTGATCGTGAATCTGTACCCCTTTGAAGCCACGGTGGCCAAGCCCGGGTGCACCTTGGCCGATGCGATTGAAAACATCGACATCGGAGGCCCGGCCATGGTGCGCAGCGCCGCCAAGAACTGGAAAGACGTGGGCGTCGTGACCGACGCCAGCCAATACGCTGAGGTGTTGGCCGAGTTGAAAGCTTCAAAGGCGCAAGGCCAATGCCAACTCAGCGATAAGTTGCGTTTTGCTTTGTCGGTGGCGGCTTTCAACCGCATCAGCCAATACGACGGCGCGATCAGCAACTACCTCTCGAGCGTCAACTTTGAAGCCGAAAAACTGAGCGAAAGCTATGTGCCTGCGCGTGCCCAGTTCAGTGGCCAGTTCAACGAGCAATACGTCAAAGTGCAAGATCTGCGCTACGGTGAAAACAGCCACCAGCAAGCGGCTTGGTACCGCGACCTCGCACCTGCTGCGGGTTCGCTGGCCACGGGCGTGCAATTGCAAGGCAAAGAACTCAGCTACAACAACATCGCCGATGCCGATGCGGCTTGGGAATGTGTGAAGAGTTTTGAATCAACAGCGTGTGTCATCGTGAAACACGCCAACCCCTGCGGCGTGGCGGTGGGTGCCCACCCGCTTGAGGCCTACAGCAAGGCATTTCAAACCGACCCGACCAGCGCGTTCGGCGGCATCATCGCTTTCAACCGGCCGGTCGACAAAGCTGCCGCCGAGGCCGTGAGCAAGCAATTTGTCGAAGTGCTGATGGCACCCGATTTCAGCGCTGAAGCGCTCGAGGTGTTCAAGAGCAAAGTGAATGTGCGTTTGATGAAAATTGCGTTGCCTGCCGCCTACGGCCAAGTGCGCAATGTCCTCGAGACCAAGCGCGTTGGCTCAGGCTTGTTGCTGCAAAGCGCCGACAACCACGAGTTGGCTTTGGCCGACTTGAAGATCGTCACCGTGAAGCAGCCCACCCCTGAAGAGTTGAAGGACTTGTTGTTTGCCTGGAAGGTCGCCAAGTTCGTCAAATCCAACGCCATCGTGTTCTGCAAAAACGGCATGACCATGGGCGTGGGTGCTGGCCAGATGAGCCGCCTCGACTCTGCGCGCATTGCCAGTATCAAGGCCGAAGCCGCGAAATTGAGCTTGCAACACACCGTGGTGGCCAGCGACGCCTTCTTCCCGTTCCGTGATGGCCTTGACGTGGTGGTCGATGCGGGGGCCACCTGCGTGGCGCAACCCGGTGGCTCGATGCGTGACCAAGAAGTGATCGATGCGGCCAACGAGCGTGGCGTGGCAATGGTGTTCACCGGCGTACGTCATTTCCGCCATTGATCGGATTGTTTTGAACTTCAACCAGCTCGGTCTTTCCCCATCACTCTTGCATGCAGTGGGGGACATGGGCTTGTTTGCCCCGACGCCCATTCAGGCAGAGGCCATTCCTGCTGCCTTGAGCGCGGCCGATGTGTGGGCCACGGCGCCCACGGGCTCAGGCAAAACATTGGCGTTTGCCTTGCCTTTGCTGCAGCAGTTGTTGGCGGTGCCTCGGCAGACCAATTTTCGTCGCCCGATTCGTCTGTTGGTGTTGGTGCCTACACGCGAGTTGGCGGTGCAGGTGGGTGAAGTGTTGGCCCATTTGGCCTACAAATTGCCACAGTCGCTCAAAGTGAACACCGTGTTTGGGGGCGTCTCGGTCAATCCGCAAATGATGGCATTGCGGGGTGGGGCTGACATCGTGGTGGCCACGCCAGGGCGCTTGCTCGACTTGATGGACCAAAATGCTTTGCGTTTGAGTGATGTGCAGCACCTGGTGTTAGACGAAGCCGACCGCTTGCTCGACTTGGGTTTTGCCGATGAGTTGCACCGCGTGTTGGCCTTGTTGCCCGCCCAGCGTCAGACCTTGTTGTTTTCGGCCACCTTTGCCCCTGAAGTCGAGGTCTTGGCGGCGCAGTTGCTGCGTGAGCCTGTGCGCATCACGGTCGATGCGTGGGAGGGCCAAAAGCCCGACATCACGCAACGCGCCATCGCGGTTGACGAAAAAAGCCGCACCGCCTTGCTGCGCCATCTGATTGCCCAAAACAGCTGGAAACAGGTGTTGGTCTTTGTTGCCACGCGCTATGCCTGCGAGCATGTGGCGGCCAAGCTGTACAAGGCGGGTATTTTTGCCACCCCTTTTCATGGCGAAATGAGCCAAGGGGCGCGGCAAGAGGTTTTGAGCGAATTCAAAGCGGGGCGTTGGGACGTGGTGGTAACCACCGACTTGGCCTCTCGCGGCATTGACATTGCCATGTTGCCGGTGGTCGTGAACTATGACCTGCCGCGTTCGGCCACCGACTACACCCACCGCATCGGCCGTACGGGCCGCGCCGGAGCCCATGGCGACGCGGTGAGTTTTGTCACGGCGGCAGCCCTGACACACTGGAAACTAATCCAAAAACGCGAAAGCCTAGAACTCGCGTTAGAGCAAATTCCAGGCTTTGAGCCTACCGAAACACCCCCAGCGCCCGCGCCTGGCAATGGCGGCGTCAAGGGCACCCGCATGAGCAAAAAAGACAAATTGCGCGCTGCGGGTTTGCGCTAAAAAATCTCAATAGCGGCTATCGTCGCTCGCGCCTTCTGAATCACTGGAGACTACAGTTTTGAGCACACGCATGCCGTGCTTGCTCAAGATTTCGACGTACACCGAAGCCGCTCCAGACTTGGCCGCCGCGTCAACCGCTTCGATCACCGCGCCCACGCGCACCACTTCGGCGGTGTCGGCGTTCAACCCCACTTTGCAATCAAAGTCCCAAAAGTCCACCCCCTTGGGTACATCGCGACCGCGTTCGCGTTTGAAGTATTTGCGGATGTCGTGCTTCACGGCATCCAGCACGCGGTCAGGGTTTTTGCCTTCAACGTGCAGTGGAAAATTCTTTTTCATTTTGGGGTCCTAGGAATGGGCAAGCGCCCGGTCAGGACGTGAATGCAGGGGCGCATTATCGCTGGTTTAACGCAGCGATCGCAGGCCGTGACGGGCCACTCAAAGTGTTTTGAACACCCGTGCGGCCACGCTCACGGTTTCGGCAATATCCGCCTCGCTGTGGGCGGCGCTGACAAATCCGGCTTCGTACAAGGCCGGCGCAATGTATACACCCCCATCCAACAAACCATGAAAGAGTTTGTTGAATTTGGGGCTGTCGCTGGTCATCACCTTGGCGTAGTTTTGCGGCAATTCGGGCAACAAGAAAAAGCCGAACATGCCGCCCTGACAATCGGCGCTGAAGGGCACACCTGCCGCTGCAGCAGCCCCTTTCAGGCCGTCCACCAAACTTTGGGTGCGGGCACTGAGCGCATCCCAAAAGCCGGGCTTGGCGATCTCGCGCAATGTGGTCAGGCCGCAAGCCGTGGCTACTGGGTTGCCACTGAGCGTGCCCGCTTGGTACACCGGGCCAGTGGGCGCGAGTTGGCGCATGATCTCGCGCGGGCCGCCAAAAGCGGCCAAGGGCATGCCGCCGCCAATCACTTTGCCCAGCACCGTCATGTCGGGTTTGAAACCCGGAATCAGGCCGGCATAAACACTTTGCGCGCTGCCCAAGGCCACACGGAAGCCGGACATGACTTCATCAAACACCAGCAAAGCGCCATGGGCGGTGCACAACTCGCGGCAACGTTTCATGAAGGGCACGCTGGCGCGCACAAAATTCATGTTGCCGGCAATGGGCTCGATCATCAAACATGCGAGCTCTTTGCCATGCAGGGCAAACGCTTCTTCGAGTTGTTGGATGTTGTTGTACTCCAGCACCAAGGTGTGTTGCACCACTTCGGGTGGCACACCTGCGCTGGTGGGGTTGCCAAAGGTGGCCAAGCCCGAGCCAGCTTTGACCAAGAGTGCATCGGCATGGCCGTGGTAGCAGCCTTCAAACTTGATGATCTTGCTGCGTCCTGTGGCACCGCGCGCGAGGCGCAAAGCGCTCATGC
>JBEGTA010000115.1:0-11476 GCA_041179665.1 Pseudomonadota bacterium | reverse complement strand
TGTTGGTGGTGGACGGCGCTGGCTCATTGAGCCGTGCTTTGTTGGGCGGTAACTTGGCAGCTTCGGCAGCGCGTCAAGGTTGGTCAGGTGTTGTGGTTCACGGTTGTGTGAGAGACCTTTCCGAACTCTCCGCATTGCCGCTGGGTATTCGTGCTTTGGCATTGAACCCCATGCCGACCGTTCGTGCCGATCAAGGGCAAACGGGCGTCGCTCTACAGGTGCTTGGTGTGCCTGTGCATTCGGGTGATTGGCTTTATGCCGATGACGATGGCATGGTGGTGAGTGCTGTTCCCCTGCACATTTCATGAACTGTTTTCGCATTTCATAATTTGAAAATCAGCTTTGTTGCAGCGCCGCAATATTTCTCAATATGGTAAACAAAAAATCACATTGCGAAATAACAATCATAAGTTATTGATTTTAAATGAATAAAAATATGTCTTGTATAAGACATAAGATAGAAAATTACTCTTGTATAAGAGTTAAGATGATGTCAACGACGAAGCAGAATTCGCTGCCCACATCGCCCGATTTCAACTTGACTTCAGGAGTCTCACCATGCCAGCCAACCTCACTCAACAACTGAGCCGCGAACAGCAAATTGCCGCCCTCGAAAAAGACTGGGCCACCAACCCACGCTGGAAAGGCGTCAAGCGCGGTTACTCCGCTGCCGACGTGGTGCGTCTGCGTGGCAGCATGCCTATTGAGCACACCCTCGCCAAGCGCGGCGCTGAAAAGCTCTGGGAAAAAGTGAATGGCGGCGCCAAAAAAGGTTACGTCAATGCTTTCGGCGCCATCAGTGCTGGCCAAGCCATGCAGCAAGCCAAAGCCGGCTTGGAAGCGGTGTACCTGTCCGGCTGGCAAGTGGCCGCTGACGGCAACACCTCTGAAACCATGTACCCAGACCAGTCGCTCTACGCTTACGACTCTGTGCCCACCATGGTTCGCCGCATCAACAACACCTTCAAGCGCGCAGACGAAATTCAGTGGGGCCGCGGTATTGAGCCAGGCAGCAAAGAATTCATCGACTACTTCTTGCCTATCGTGGCTGACGCTGAAGCCGGTTTCGGTGGTGTCTTGAACGCATTCGAGTTGATGAAAAACATGATCGCAGCGGGTGCCGCTGGCGTTCACTTCGAAGACCAATTGGCCGCGGTGAAAAAGTGCGGTCACATGGGTGGCAAAGTGTTGGTGCCCACACAAGAAGCCTGCGAAAAACTGATCTCTGCGCGTTTTGCTGCTGACGTCATGGGCGTGTCCACCATCGTGTTGGCCCGTACCGATGCCGAAGCCGCCAACCTGATCACGTCTGACCACGATGCCAACGACAAGCCTTTCTTGACCGGTGAGCGCACACAAGAAGGTTTCTACCGCGTCAAAAACGGCCTCGAGCAAGCCATCAGCCGCGGTGTGGCCTACGCCCCTTATGCTGACTTGGTGTGGTGCGAAACAGGCGTGCCCGACATTGGCTTCGCTCGCGAATTCGCCCAAGCTGTGCATGCCGCATGCCCTGGCAAGTTGCTCTCGTACAACTGCTCGCCCTCGTTCAACTGGAAGAAAAACCTCAACGACAGCCAGATCGCCTCTTTCCAAGACGACCTGTCTGCACTGGGTTACAAATACCAGTTCATCACTTTGGCCGGTATCCACATCAACTGGTTTAACACCTTCCAGTTTGCCCACGCTTACGCCCGCGGCGAAGGCATGAAGCACTACACAGAAATGGTGCAAGAGCCAGAATTCGCAGCACGCGACAAGGGTTACACCTTTGTGTCACACCAGCAAGAAGTCGGTGCTGGCTACTTCGACGATGTGACCACCGTGATCCAAGGCGGCTCGTCCTCTGTGAAAGCCTTGACGGGCTCCACCGAAGAAGAGCAATTCCACTGATCTGCAGAACCCGCGCCAGTCATGGCGCTGGTCTGAATCAAGCCACCTGACGCGCAAGCGTTGGGTGGTTTTTTGTTGGGTTTCGCGACCGATCACTTCTTTATTTCGATGCGTGGACGTTGTTGGGTGACTTAATCTTGCTCACCCTTGACTGAAGCGATGACTTCAGATCGGTTAATCAGTGCCACCAAGGCATCGGCCAGTTGGGCTCGCCGGTCTGAATAGCCGTGGTAACTGGCCTTGCCGCAGGGTGCAGTCCATTTGTTGCCTCCCAAGACAGTGATGAGTCGGCCTTCTGGTGCATGTTTTTTGGCATAGCTGTAAGGGGTGAAGCTGCACAAGTCATCTCGGTGGTGCAGATAAACATAGGGAACGCTGACTTCGGCATGGGGAAAGCGGCTCATGGACGAGGCGTAATTTCGGTATGGGCCCGAGCCGGCGATGGTTTGGGAAGCAGAGTGAATGGCGTTTTGAATTTCGCCCCGATTGAGCCGCAGTGACAGCCAATGGCTGCTCACGGCGCCATAGCTGTGCCCCATGATGGTGATGTTTTGGAGCGCTTTGCGGGACTTTAATTGCGCGATAAGCGCCGCCACATCTTCTGCGTGCTGCGGACTGGACCGGTAGTTGTCATCACAAGCGGTGGGGTTAAATCCTCTGGCACCCCATTGGTCAGTGGGGCAGTCAACGGTCACGGTGGTGATGCCTGCCGCATGCAGCGTGGGTGCCATTTCCTGCACATGCTCTTGCAGGTACATGAAGCTGGGCCTGCCCATGACTTCTTCGATTCTTGGAATTCCCGGCCATCCCGGGAAAACCAAAAGCGCTTTGCCATTGGGTTTTTCTGGGGATTGCACCCATGCCGAAATGACCACGGGTTTGCCGCCGGCTTCTCGCGATAAATCTACGGTCAGCACTTCGTTGGCAAGGGCATGCGACATGAGCGCGAGTTGCATCCAGAGCAAGGCGATTATTGGGCGCATAAATCATCTCTTTACGCAAGGTTGAGCGGCGTGGCTTGTCCACCTCGGCATCGTAGAGGATTTGGCGCGATGTGAGCGAGGGCGGCGTAAAATGCGTGCCTGACGTTTTGATATTTCCTCCAAGCGTGGCCTTTGCCGCGCTTTTTACTTGTAGACACATGGTTCAGATCACTCTTCCCGACGGTTCTTTGCGTGAGTTTCCCGGCCCAGTCACAGTGGCAGAAGTCGCTGCTTCGATTGGCGCTGGCTTGGCCAAAGCGGCCCTCGGCGGCAAAGTCAATGGCCAACTGGTGGACACCAGCTTCAGCATGACGAGCCATGCCCAGCTGGCCATCGTGACCGCCAAAGACCCCGAGGGGCTGGAGTTGATCCGCCATTCAACAGCGCACTTGTTGGCTTACGCTGTGAAGGATTTGTTTCCTGAGGCGCAAGTCACCATTGGCCCTGTCATCGAAAACGGCTTTTATTACGATTTTTCTTACAGCCGGCCTTTCACCCCAGAAGACTTGCAGCAAATTGAAAAGCGCATGACCGAGTTGGCCAACAAAGACGAGCCCGTGGTGCGCCGAGTTTTGCCGCGCGACGAAGCGGTGGCATTTTTTAAGGGCATGGGCGAGCAATACAAGGCCGAAATCATTGCCAGCATTCCTGCGGACCAAGAAGTCAGCCTTTACCGAGAAGGCAACTTCGAAGATTTGTGCCGCGGCCCCCACGTGCCCAGCACCGGCAAGCTCAAGCACTTCAAGTTAATGAAAGTGGCTGGGGCTTATTGGCGCGGCGACAGCAAAAATGAAATGTTGCAGCGCGTTTATGGCACCGCTTGGGCCAGCAAAGAAGACTTGCAGTTGTATTTGACTCGCCTGGAAGAGGCAGAAAAGCGCGATCACCGGAAATTGGGCCGCGAGCTGGACTTGTTCCACATCGATGAACATGCACCGGGTTTGGTGTTTTGGCACCCCAAGGGCTGGACCGTTTGGCAGACGGTCGAGCAGTACATGCGTCAGGTGTACCGCAGCAGTGGCTACCAAGAAGTCAAGGGTCCCCAGATCTTGGACAAGACCTTGTGGGAAAAGACCGGTCACTGGGACAAGTACCGTGACAACATGTTCACCACGGAGTCCGAAAAGCGGGACTACGCACTCAAGCCCATGAATTGCCCGGGCCATATCTTGATCTTTAAACAAGGCATCAAGAGCTACCGAGATTTGCCTTTGCGCTATGGCGAGTTTGGCCAATGCCACCGCAATGAGCCTTCGGGTGGCTTGCACGGCATCATGCGGGTGCGGGGCTTCACGCAAGACGATGGGCACATTTTCTGTACCGAAAACCAAATCTTGCCCGAGTGCGACACCTTCACCAAGGTGCTCAAAAAGGTTTATGCCGACTTCGGCTTTACCAATATTCTTTACAAGGTATCGACCCGCCCGGCGGCGCGCATTGGCTCGGACGAACTTTGGGACAAGGCCGAAAAGGCGCTGATGGACAGCTTGCGCTCGTCGGGCTGTGAGTTTGTGATTTCCGAAGGGGACGGTGCTTTTTACGGGCCGAAAATCGAATACACCCTGAAAGACGCGATTGGCCGTGAATGGCAATGCGGCACCATTCAGGTCGATTTCAACTTGTCTGAGCGGCTGGATGCCGAATATGTGGCCGAAGATGGCTCTCGCCAACGGCCAGTGATCTTGCACCGAGCCATTGTCGGCAGCATGGAGCGATTTATCGGTATTTTGGTCGAGCAGCATGCCGGCGCCTTGCCCACTTGGCTGGCCCCGGTCCAAGTCTCGATCTTGAATATCACCGATGCGCAATCCGATTACTGTCACGAAATTGCTGCAAAATTGCAAAAATCAGTGTCAAATCAAGGCCTTAGGGTCGAATTGGACCTGCGAAACGAGAAAATCACGTATAAAATACGCGAGCATTCGTTGCAAAAGCTGCCTTATATCCTTGTCGCTGGCGACAAAGAGAAAGCAGCAGGTACCGTCGCAGTGCGCGCCCGGGGTAACAAAGACCTCGGTGTGATGTCGATCGATGCGTTCATTGAACTCATTGCTGCCGACATCGCTTCTAAAGCCTGAAGGTGAGTTTCGCCACAAGCTTTGGCCCGTGGGCACAAAGATGGATGGGCTGCATGTTGCAGTTTTGTTCCGTAAAGGATTGAGTCATCGCTACCGAATTTCGTGATCGTCGCCAACGCGAAGAACGTAAACACCGTTTGAACCGTGAAATCATGGCCCCTGAAGTCCGTGTTTCCGGCCCTGATAACGAGCCGATGGGCATTTTGTCCTTGGCTGAGGCCCTCCGCCTTGCAGGTGAAATGGATGTGGACTTGGTGGAAATTGCCGCCACAGCCACCCCGCCTGTATGCCGCCTCATGGATTACGGCAAGTTCAAATACCAAGAGCAAAAGCGTGCGGCAGAAGCCAAAGCCAAGCAAACGGTCATTGACATCAAAGAGGTCAAGTTCCGTCCCGGTACCGATGATGGTGACTACAACATCAAGATGCGCAACATTCGCCGGTTTTTGGCGGATGGTGACAAATGCAAGATTACGCTGCGATTCCGTGGCCGCGAGATCACCCACCAAGAGTTGGGCATGGACTTGCTGAACCGGATTCGCGATGAGTTGGCAGATTCGATTGTCGTTGAGCAGTTCCCAAAGCTCGAAGGCCGTCAAATGATCATGATGATCGCGCCAGGTCGCAAAAAGCCGATCACAGGCAAAGCAGCAGATGCTGCAGCGCCGACAGAATCGGTTTAAACCAGAATTTGGTCTGCTTTCGGGCAGATCAAATCAAAAGCTCTTTTCGGAGGGCTTTTGTCAAAAGTGGCTCGGGGCCAACAAGGCTGCAAAGTTTTTGCAGACGCCTCACGAGCACAATTAAAGGAGCATTGATATGCCCAAGATGAAGACCAAAAGCAGTGCTAAAAAGCGCTTCCGTGTTCGTCCAGGTGGAACCGTTAAACGCGGCCAAGCCTTCAAACGTCACATCCTGACCAAGAAGACCACCAAAAACAAGCGCCACCTTCGCGGTGCAGTGGCTGTGCATGAGACCAATATGGGTCACATGGCACAAATGCTGCCCATGGCTGGCCTGTAATTACTGACGAACAAGGAGAAAAACTATGCCTCGCGTTAAACGTGGTGTAACGGCACGCGCCCGTCACAAGAAAGTCCTGGCCCTTGCAAAAGGTTTCCGCGGTCGCCGCGGTAATGTCTTCCGCATCGCCAAACAGGCGGTGATGAAGGCCGGCCAATATGCTTACCGTGACCGCCGCACTAAAAAGCGTGTGTTCCGTCAGTTGTGGATTGCCCGTATCAACGCCGCCGCGCGTGAATGCGGTCTGACCTACAGCCAGTTCGCCAATGGACTGAAGAAGGCGGCTATCGAAATCGACCGTAAGATGCTGGCGGATATCGCTGTGCACGACAAGGCCGCTTTTGCTGGCATCGTGAACCAAGTCAAAGCCAAATTGGCCGCAGCTTGAGATCATGAGTGGCATGGTCCTCTGGGGTCATGCTGCGCACTCGATCAAGGGGATTGAGGCTCGCAACAGCTTCAATCCCTTTTTTATTTTGAACCTCACCCCCTCCACACCATGAACGAGCTGGACACCCTGGTCGAATCCGCACGCCAGAGTTTTGCGCAGGCACTGACACCTGCCGACCTTGAAAACGCGAAGGCCCTGTATCTGGGCAAGGCCGGGCGCATCACCGAGATGATGAAAGGCATGGCCGCTCTGAGCGTGGACGACAAGAAGACCCGCGGTGCCGCCATCAACATCGCCAAACAGGCCATTGAGGCGGCATTGAATGAGCGCCGCCAAGCCTTGGCGGACGCTGAATTACAAGCCCAACTCAAGGCCGAAGCCTTGGATGTCACATTGCCAGGGCGCAGTGGCCAGTTGGGTGGTTTGCATCCCGTTTCTCTGACGCTAGAGCGGGTAGAACACATCTTCGGCTCCATGGGTTTCGAAGTGGCGCAAGGCCCAGAAATCGAAACCGATTGGTTCAACTTCACGGCGCTCAACACCCCTGAAGACCATCCAGCCCGGTCGATGCACGACACCTTCTATGTCGAAGGCGGGCATTTGCTGCGCACCCACACCAGCCCCATGCAAATTCGCCATGCGGTGCAGCACGTGAAGCGCTACAAAGTGCAACTCGATGCGGGCCAAGGGATGCCCGAGATCCGCGTGATTGCGCCCGGCCGCACTTACCGTGTGGACAGCGATGCCACACATTCGCCCATGTTTCACCAGTGCGAGGGCCTGTGGATTGGCGAAAACGTGAGCTTCAAAGACCTCAAAGTGGTGGTCACCGACTTCTGCCGAACCTTCTTTGAAAGCGACGATCTGGTGCTGCGCTTTCGCCCTAGCTTTTTCCCATTCACCGAGCCCAGTGCCGAAATTGACATCCAATTCCAAAGCGGCCCATTGGCAGGCCGTTGGCTCGAGGTGGGTGGTTCTGGACAAGTGCACCCCAATGTCGTGCGCAACATGGGCTTGGACCCTGAGCATTTCATTGGTTTTGCCTTTGGCATGGGCATGGACCGTTTCACCATGCTGCGTTACGGCGTGAACGACTTGCGCCTGTTCTTTGATGGCGATGTCCGTTTCTTGAACCAATTCCAGTAATTGAAGAATGTCGCTGACGGGCCTTGCGCCTGTCAGCCCAACGAAGTGAGCCCTGCGTATGCAATTTCCTGAATCCTGGTTGCGCGAGTTTTGCAATCCGAACCTGACGACACAGCAACTGGCCGACACGTTGACCATGGCGGGTTTGGAAGTGGAAGAACTTCAGCCCGTTGCCCCACCTTTCTCCAAAATTGTGGTGGGAGAGATCATGGCGGCCGAGCAACATCCCAATGCCGACCGCCTGCGGGTTTGCCAAGTCGATGTGGGGCAAGGCAGTTTGCTCAACATCGTGTGTGGCGCACCCAACGCCCGTGTGGGCATTCGGGTTCCATGCGCTTTGGTGGGGGCCGAGTTGCCACCCGGTGAAGATGGCAAGCCCTTTGTCATCAAGGTGGGGAAATTGCGTGGCGTCGAAAGCCAAGGCATGCTGTGCTCGGCCAAAGAATTGCAAATTGCCGATGACCACGGCGGTCTGCTCGAGTTGGCTTCTGACGCGCCTTTGGGGCAAGACATTCGCCAGCATTTGAATTTGGACGACACCCTCATGACCCTCAAGCTCACGCCCAATTTGGCGCATTGCTTGAGTGTGTATGGCATTGCCCGCGAGGTGTCCGCGTTGACGGGTGCGCCACTCAAGGTGCCGACATTCACGCCCGTGGCGTCGCAAACGGAAGATAAGTTGGCGGTGAAAATTCGCGCCTCCGATCTCTGCGGTCGCTTCAGCGGTCGCATCGTCAAGGGCGTGAACACCCAAGCTGCCACTCCTCAATGGATGGTGGACAGACTGGCCCGTTGCGGGCAGCGCAGCGTGAGCCCATTGGTCGATATCTCCAACTACGTGATGTTCGAGTTGGGCCGTCCGTCGCACATTTTTGATCTCGACAAAATCAAAGGTGGCTTGCAAGTGCGCTGGGGCAAAGCCGGTGAAACTCTCAAGTTGCTCAATGGCAACACCGTCACCGTGGACGAACAAGTGGGGGTGATTGCCGATGACGCGCAGGTCGAGTCCCTCGCCGGCATCATGGGGGGAGATGCGACAGCGGTCTCCGACGCCACGCAAAACATTTATATTGAAGCTGCTTTCTGGTGGCCTCGCGCCATTGCTGGCCGCTCACGGCGCTTTAATTTTTCAACCGATGCTGGCCATCGGTTTGAGCGCGGCGTTGACCCGCAACTCACGGTTGAGCACATCGAGCGCATCACCCAGTTGGTGCTGGACATTTGCGGCACACCCCAAACCCAAGTCGGTCCCATGGATGACCAGACTTTGAATGTGCCGGCCATCCAACCGGTCACGCTGAGGGTGGCGCGCGCCGTCAAAATCCTTGGCATGCCTTTGACCCAACAGCAATGCGCGGATGCTTTGCGCAGCTTGGGGCTGCAAGTCATGGAAGGCGAGGGCACTGTCACCGTCACACCACCGAGCTTCCGTTTCGATTTGGAAATTGAAGAAGACCTGATCGAAGAAGTTGCGCGCATGGTGGGGTACAACAACCTGCCTACCCATCCCCCTTTGGCGCCCATCACGGCCAAGGTGCGTCCTGAATCTGAGCGCAGCCCTTCCACCGTGCGCCGCGCGATGGCGGCATTGGGCTACCAAGAAACCATCAACTACAGTTTTGTGGATGAAAGTTGGGAGCGTGATTTGGCCGGCAATGCCCAGCCAATTCGCTTGCTCAACCCGATTGCCAGCCAAATGAGCGTGATGCGCTCAAGTTTGATCGGCTCGTTGCTGCAAGTCATCAAATTCAACGCCGACCGCAAAGCCGATCGTGTGCGCGTGTTTGAACTGGGTCGGGTGTTTTTGCGCAATCCGGCCGTGCAGAGCACAGACACCACGGTTGAAGGTTTTGATCAGCCCATGCGGTTGGCGGGGATGGCTTGGGGGCCTTTAGAGCCATTGGGTTGGCAGGGTAAAGGACGCCATGTCGACTTTTTTGATGTCAAAGCCGATGTTGAAAAACTGTTGGCACCCCGCAAGGCCGAGTTTGTGGCCGCCGAGCACCCCGCCTTGCACCCCGGTCGATCGGCAGAGGTGTTGCTGGACGGACAGTCGATTGGATTTATTGGCGAGTTGCACCCCCGTTGGCGCCAGTCATGGGAGCTGCCGAGCGCGCCCGTGGTGTTGGAGTTGTCGCTGGACGCTGTGATTCAACGCAAGGTCCCCGTGGCCCGTGGCGTGGCCAAGCACCAATCGGTGGAGCGCGACCTTGCAGTGATTGTTCAAGAGCAGGTGAGCCACGCTCAATTGATGCAGGCCATTCACGCCGCGCCGACCCAAGGCTTGCTGCGCGATGCGGTGCTGTTTGACATTTACCGTCCCAAGGCCGATTCGGGTGGGGGCTTGGCATTGGGTGAGAAAAGCTTGGCCGTGCGCCTGACTTTGCACAGCGATGAAGGCACCTTGACCGACGCCCAAATTGAGACGACCATGAATGCGGTGTTGGCGCAGTTGAGCCAACAGCTGTCGGCGCGTTTGCGCGCTTGAGGTGGCCATGCAAATCAGTTTTGAAACCCTAGAAACACCGGCGCTGACCAAAGCCCACTTGGCCGATTTGCTGTTTGAGCAAATCGGTTTGAACAAGCGCGAATCGAAGGACATGGTCGATGCGTTTTTCGATCTGATGGTGGACCGCTTGATTGCTGGCGATGATGTGAAGATTTCAGGTTTTGGGAATTTCCAGATCAGAACCAAAGCTGCCCGGCCGGGCCGCAATCCGCGCACTGGAGAATTGATTCCTATTGAGGCACGTCGTGTCGCTACTTTTCATGCCAGCCATAAACTCAAGGCCCAAATTCAGGGGGATACTGAAGAGGCTTAATGCCAACCAACAACGGGTCTTGGATTTTTTTTTGACTGGAAATCCTCATGTTGTTCAAATTCAAATCCCATGCAGCCAGCGATCTGATCATGTTCGAGGCAGATGCCCGTAGATTGCTCAAGATCATGATCGGGGATGATCCGGTCAAAGGCATCTTGCAAGTGCATGCGCTGCCCCAAGCGATTCAGGCCCTAGAGATGGCGGTGGCTCAAAGCGAGGCTGAACAGCGCGAAAAGGCTCAGAAATCTGCCACCGAGATTTCGGGTCAAGACGATGAACCCGTTGCGTTGAGTGCCGTGACTCTGTCCCAGCGTGTCACCCCGATGCTCAAAATGCTCAAAAGGTCATTGAGCGAAGAGTCAGACGTGGTTTGGGGTGTCTGACCCTGTGTTCAGCGCGTGAAGAGTGCGCCGCCCAATTTGTAACCCGCTTTCAATTGACGCTTGGCGAACCAGCCTTGGTTCATTTCCAGCACAAAACGAACCGGCTTTTCGGAGCAATGGGAATCGTCACTTTGCGGTTTCATATCGGCAATGTTCACGATGCTGCCATCGTCTGCCAAAAAGGCGGCAGACAGGGGAATCAGGGTGTTGCGCATCCAGAAACACTGGGTGGCCGGTTGTTCAAAAACAAACAACATGCCTTCATGCTGCGGCATTTCTTTTCGCCACATCAGCCCAATTTGCCGCTGTTCAGCGGTTTGAGCCAGTTGAACATCCAGCACATGCATGCCCGCAGTGAGTTTGGCGCGCGGCAATTGCAACTGCGGCGAGGACTGAGCCGCCACCGACATGGCCAACATGGCCAAGGCCGTGGCGAAGGCTTTGCGCAAAAAGGGGCCAGGGAAGGCGGGGCGTGAGGCAGAAAAATGCATGGTGGCGAGGGCTGAATCAAAAACACGAATCCAGCCTCAGAGGATAAGCCCTAATGACGGCTTCGAGGAAGCAACGGTCCGTTTTTACGGGCCCGAATTGGGGGCAGGGGTGTCGCTGGCGGCCAAATCCGGGGTTGCAGGAGCCGTTTCTTGAGCGCTGTTTTCTGGCCGAATGTTGGCGGCCATCAGACCTTTGCTGCCCTCAGTCAGTTCAAAACTCACACGTGCCCCTTCCTTCAAGCTTTTATAACCATCGGCCAAAATGGCCG
>JBEGTA010000114.1:0-8931 GCA_041179665.1 Pseudomonadota bacterium | reverse complement strand
TGATTGACCCCCAATTTTTGAGTGATCCGCGTGACATTGAGCGACTGCGAAACGGTGTTCGTCAGGCCCAAGCCATCATGGCCCAGCCAGCGCTGGCCGCATACGGCCGTGAATGGGCCGCTTCGGCCAATGCCCGCACCGACGAACAACTGACGCACTGGATTCGCCAATACGCGGACACCGTGTACCACCCGGTTGGCACTTGCCGCATGGGCCAAGACGATATGGCGGTGGTCGACGAAGAGCTGCGCGTGCGGGGTGTGCCCGGCCTGCGCGTGGTTGATGCGTCGGTGATGCCGCGCATCGTGAGCGGCAACACCAACGCACCGACGATCATGATTGCGGAGAAGGCGGCAGACCTGATTCGGCAATCTGCACGGGCATAAAAAAAGCGCCCGAGGGCGCTTTTTTTCAGGCCATGCCGGCGTGGTTTATTTTTTCTTGGCCACGACCCGAATCATTTCCAGGCACTGCTTCGCATAGCCCCATTCGTTGTCGTACCAAGCCACAATTTTCACGAAGTTCTTGTCCAGCGCTATGCCAGCGGTCGCATCAAACACGCTGGCGCAGGACTCGCCCCGGAAGTCGGTCGACACCAGTTTTTCGTCGGTGTAACCCAGCACGCCTTTGAGCGCACCTTCGCTTTGCGCTTTCATCTCGGCGCAAATCTCGGCGTAACTGGCTTCGCCATTCAGCTCCACCGTCAGGTCCACCACCGACACATCCGAGGTCGGCACGCGAAACGCCATGCCGGTGATCTTGCCCTTGATTTCTGGAATCACCACGCCCACCGCCTTGGCTGCGCCGGTGCTGCTTGGAATGATGTTTTCCAAAATGCCACGGCCGCCGCGCCAGTCTTTGCGCGATGAGCCATCGACGGTCATTTGGCTGGCGGTGGCGGCGTGCACCGTGGTCATCAGACCCCGCTTGATGCCCCATTTGTCGTTCAACACCTTGACCACAGGGGCCAGGCAGTTGGTGGTGCAACTGGCGTTGGAGACGATGGCTTCGCCCGCATATTTTTTGTGGTTCACGCCATAGACAAACATCGGGATGCTGTCTTTGGAGGGCGCTGAGATCACGACCTTTTTTGCCCCTGCGGCCAAGTGCATTTGGCTGGTGGGCTCGGTCAGGTAGTGACCGGTGCATTCGAGCACGATGTCCACGCCCATCTCGCCCCAGCGCAGGTTGTGCGCGTCACGCTCGTGCGAGAGTTTGATTTTTTTGCCATTGACGATCAACGTGTCCTCGGTGAAATCCACCGTGCCGTCAAAGCGGCCATGCACGCTGTCGTACTTCAGCATGTAGGCCAAATAATCGGAGGGCTTGGGGTCGTTGATACCGACAATCTGAATGTCGTTGAACCCGTGTTTGAGTGCGGCACGCAGAGCCAGGCGGCCAATGCGCCCGAATCCGTTGATGCCCAACTTGATGGTCATGGTGAAAGCCTCAGGGAAAGTTACGAAACCGTTACGTAACCGGATTTGAAACCAGAACCCTTGCGTGAGCCTGATCGCAGAACCCGAATCTGCGCCCCGCAGGCGCAAACTCAGGTCATCCGGTCAGTGGGCCTATTCAGGCCTTGAGCAGCGCCGCGTGGACCGTGTCGGCCACGTTTTCGGCAGTGAAACCAAAGTGCTTGAACAGCACCGGCGCTGGTGCCGACTCGCCATAGGTGTCGATGCCCACCACGGCAGCGCAGCCGTATTTCCACCAGCCGTCGGTCGAGCCCATCTCCACCGCCACACGGGGCAGGCCTGCCGGCAACACACTTTGCTTGTAGGCGATGTCTTGGCGATCAAACACATTGGTGCTGGGCATGGAGACCACGCGCACACCAATTTTGCGTTCGGCCAGCAGCTTTTGCGCTGCCAATGCCAGTTGCACTTCAGAGCCCGTGGCAATGATCACGCCGTGCGTTTTTTGCATGCCCACTTCGCTCGGCTCAGCCAGCACATAAGCGCCGCGGCTGATGTCGCCGAGATCGCTCTTGGGGGCGTAGGCCAAGTTTTGACGCGACAACAACAAGGCAGAAGGACGGTGTGAGTTTTGCAGGGCGACGGCCCAAGCCACGGTGGTTTCGGCGGTGTCAGCGGGGCGCCAAACGTCCAAACCAGGAATCAAACGCAAGCTGGCCGCGTGCTCGATGGACTGGTGGGTGGGGCCATCTTCGCCTAAGCCAATCGAGTCGTGGGTGAACACATGAATCACGCGTTGCTTCATGAGTGCCGCCATGCGGATGGCATTGCGGCTGTAGTCGCTGAAGGTCAGGAAAGTGCCGCCATAGGGGATGTAACCGCCATGCAAAGCGACGCCATTCATGATGGCGGCCATGCCGAATTCGCGCACACCGTAGTTGATGTGGCGGCCGATGGCACCGTCTTCGGTTTTGACCACATCACCGGCCAAATCGACGCGGAACGCGGGTGTGCTCTTGGTGTTGGTCAGGTTCGAGCCGGTCAGGTCGGCCGAGCCGCCCAACATTTCAGGCAAGGCTGCGGTGAAGGCCTCGAGAGCCAACTGGCTGGCTTTGCGGCTGGCCACGGTTTCGGCCTTGGTGTGGGCTGCCACCACCGCATCAAAGGCAACTTGGTTGAAGTTCTTGGGCAACTCGCCTTTCATGCGGCGCAAAAACTCTTTGGCCTGGGCTGGGAAGGCGGCTTTGTAGGCGGCAAAAGTGCGGTCCCAAGCGGCTTCGCGGGCTTGACCAGCGGCTTTGGCGTCCCAGTCGGCGTAGATTTCTTTGGAGATTTTGAAGGGCTCAGCGGTCCAACCCAAAGCTTCGCGGGTGAGCTTGATTTCTTCTGCGCCCAATGGCTCGCCGTGTGCCTTGGAGGTGCCGGCTCTGTTCGGCGAGCCTTTGCCGATGGCGGTTTTGCAAACGATCAGGGTTGGGCCAGTGGAGCCGTTGTGGGCACTGACTTTGGCTGCTGCAATGGCTTTGGAGACGGCTGCCGCGTCGTGGCCGTCCACCGCGTCGATCACGTTCCAACCGCAGGCGGCAAAGCGTTGTGGCGTGTTGTCGATGAACCAAGGGGCCACTTTGCCGTCGATCGAGATGCCGTTGTCGTCGTACAAAGCGATCAGCTTGTTCAGTTTCCAAGCACCGGCCAAGGCCACGGCTTCGTGGCTGATGCCTTCCATCAGGCAACCATCGCCCAAGAACACATAGGTGTGGTGGTCGACCACGGTGTGGCCGGGTTGGTTGAACTCGGCGGCCAACATTTTTTCGGCCAGCGCCATGCCCACGGCGTTGGTGATGCCTTGGCCCAAGGGGCCGGTGGTGGTTTCAACGCCAGGGGTCACGCCCACTTCGGGGTGGCCGGCGGTTTTGCTGTGCAAAGTACGGAAGTTTTTGATCTCTTCGATCGGCAGTTTGTAACCGGTCAGGTGCAAGACCGAATAAATCAGCATCGAGGCGTGGCCGTTGGACAACACAAAGCGGTCGCGGTTGGCCCAATGGGGGTTTTTCGGGTTGTGTTGCAGGTGATCGCCCCAAAGTGCCACGGCCATGTCGGCCATGCCCATGGGGGCGCCGGGGTGCCCGGAGTTGGCTTGTTGAACAGCGTCCATTGCGAGGGCGCGGATGGCGTTTGCCATTTGTTGTTGATTGGCCATGGGGTCAGCTCCGGGGAAGTATTCTGGTAAACCCGAGATTTTAGCGGTTTAGCCAGCCCTTACTGGCCGCCAAAGTCGCCAAATTTGCTCTCTGCGTCGGTGTGATGGCAGCGCTCAGGCCAGAGCTTGTACCGTCAAGAATGGGCTTCTTTTTGCTGCCGACTGAGCACATACCGGCGCATGGCGACTGCCGGCGCATCGGCGGCGACCGAAAACTCGTACAAATCTTCGGCAGCGGTCTCGGCCAAGGCCTTTTCTTGCAATGCCAAGCCGTCCACATCTTCCTGAAAAGCTACAAACAACTGGTCGTGCATGAAACGGGTGGTGGCGGGATCGCCCTGCACAAAATCGCGCCCATGCACGATGAAATAGTGGGTGCTGGTGGCGGTCTCGGGGGTGGGCATGTGGGCCGTGCGAATTTTGAATTCTGGGCGGTTTTTTTCTAGCAAGTGGCAGTCGTAAAAAGTCACCGACACCTCGTGCAAACCCAAACTGCGGAACTCAGAGCGCACCATCCGGGCGGCCTGTCCTTGGCCCGTCAGTCCGGTTGGAATGGCCCAGACCGGTGGCAATGTGGTGGGCACCACTTGGCGCACCAAGGCAAACTGGCCGTCGCCTATTTCGGTTTCGAACGCGGCCTTGGCGTAGTCGGGCGTGCCAAAACTCTTGGCGTGCAAAAAACTCAAATGCGTCAGATCCAACAGGTTTTCGTGCAAGCGCACATAGTTGGCTTGCAAACTCAAATAGCCCTGCGAGCGTTCCCAATGGGCATCTTCCATCCAGTCTTGTGGCGGCAGTTTTGACACATCGGCCAGTTCGGGGTCGCCCATCCAAATCCAGACCACGGCGCCGCGCTCAATTGTTCGGTAGGCCCGCGTGCCCACATTTTTGGGGCATGTGCTTTGAGACGGCACCTCGATGCAATCGCCTTCGGCGTTGAAGCGAAAGCCGTGGTAGCCGCAGACCACGGTGTCCCCTTGCAACGAACCGGCCGACAAGGGCATGGAGCGGTGAGGGCAACGGTCATCTAAGGCCACCACGCGGTGGTCGGTGGTGCGAAAAAATACCAAGCGCTTGCCCAGCAAGGTGCGGGCCAGTAACTCGCGCTGGATTTCTTCGCCAAAAGCGGCCACATACCAATCGTTCATGACAAAAGGGGTGTGCCGGTCCGCCATGCGAAGGGCGGCATTCTGGGCGGCTGCGATGACGGTGGGTGAAGGCCGGGTCATGGGCAATGTCTCCTGCAAGAGGGATGTCGGGACGGTGAGCCGTAGGGACATCGATCGATGGGCGTGGGTCTTTCAGCGGTCTTGAATGGTCTTGGCTTGCCACTTTAGCCGAGCCAGCGCATCAACTCCAAGGCGCAAAAACCATGGCAACATTCAGGCATGACCACGACCCCCGAGACACCCGCGCCACCGACCTCGCCGAACCGGGTCCAGCCCATGCAGCAGCCTTCTGCGCCCATGGGGGCACAAGCCATGGTGTTGGCCGCCGGGCGGGGCGAGCGCATGCGCCCCTTGACCGATGTGTTGCCCAAACCTTTGTTGCCTGTGCGCGGGCAGCCGCTGATGCATTGGCCCATGCAGGCACTGGCCCGAGGGGGGGTCACGAGGCAAATGGTGAACACCGCATGGTTGGGCGAAAAAATCGTGCAGCAATTGGGTGATGAGATCACTTGGCCCGGTTTGCCCAAGGTGCAGATTGGCTACTCGCATGAGGGGCAGGACTTTGGCCAAGCCCTTGAAACCGCGGGCGGTATCGTGCGTGCCTTGCCGCAGTTGGCAGAGGTGTTTTGGGTGGTGGCCGGTGACGTCTTCGCACCCGACTTTGTTTTTTCGCCAGTGGCGGTTCAAGCCTTTGCCAAACGCGGCACCTTGGCCCATTTGTGGTTGGTGCCCAACCCCGCGCACAACACCGGGGGCGACTTTGGCTTGTCGGCAACGGGTCAAGTGCTGAATTTGCCTAAAGGATCAGCGGGTTGCGACTTCACGTTCAGCACCATCGCGCTGTATCAAAAATCGTTTTTCGACCACAGTGGTCTGCCAGTGGGCAACCCCCAGGGTGTGCCGCTGGCGCTGGCGCCTTTGCTGCGTGCTGCCATGGACCGAGGCCAAGTCTCGGGTGAGATTTATTCTGGCGCGTGGACCGATGTGGGCACGCCCGACAGGCTGGCGCAGTTGAACGCCTCTGCAGACCGCCCCATTGCCTGAACGGGGCAGGCCGTCGCAGCGCCTTCAGGGTTTGCCAAAGCCCATGCGGCGCAGCAAGCCGTCGCGTCGAATGAAGTGGTGATAAAGCCCAGCCGCCACGTGCAAAGCCACGGCCAGCATGAGCAACTTGGCCACCCAGCCGTGCACAGCGCGCGGCAACAGGTGATCAAAGTTGACAGGCAATTGGCCTACCCCCCAAAACACCGTCTCGGGCAGCCCCGCCAACACCGACATGGCAATGCCACTGCCAGCCATGACCAGCACCAAGGCATACAAGCCACCGTGCATGAGCGGCGCCAGCCGATCGAGCAATGGGTGTCCGGTAGCAGCCGGGGCGGGATGGGCGGTTTTGAGGCGCACGGCCAAACGCAGCAGCGTCAACAACAAGATCAGCGCACCCGCCACCATGTGACCTTTCAAGGCCCACAGTTTTTCGGGTGAGCTGTTGGGTATTTCTTTCAAAACCAAAGTCCCCATGCTCAGAGCGGCGAGGATCAATACCGCCAGCAGCCAGTGCAAAGTGACCAACGCAGGGTGGTAGCGAACGGGTGTGGGGGCGAAGGTGGAGGAGGGGGTGGGGGTGAAGAGTTTTTTCATTTGTTGACTGGCGAAAAAGTACCGGGATTGACATCGCCAAACTCATTGGCGGCTGCGACCATTTTTTGAAACTCGGGCTTGAGCCAGAGGGCTTCCCAGTCCTTGAAAGACCTCCAGCGCGAGACCCCCACAAATTCCGGTTTGCTGCCTGGGTTGCGGTTTTCCATCAGGGCGTTTTCAATGTAGCCCGGTTGTTTGCGCAGGTAGTCTCTGATGACCAACATGCGCTCTTTCAGTGGGCTGCGAGATGCCGAGTTTCGGGCGGAGAACTGCATGACGGTGACCACGGTGTGGGTGTCGTCCAATGCCGGCGCCGCATGGGCCCCCGGGCCAAAGGCCGAAAGGGTCAAGGCCAGTGCGGCCAGCGTGCTGATAAGTTTCATAGAGGGGCTTTCAAAAAAGTGCCAGGCCGCAAGACCTGAGTCAAAAATAGAAACATAAGTATGCTTTACTTGTGTCGCGATGCAAAGCAAATGAGAGCGGCGGCCACTCTGTTGGCCGCCCCGCTCCCATAACCCTTTTGGCCCCATGGGAGGGCTGACCAACAGTGCGGGCAAAGAAAGTGCTCTTTACAATGAATCTATGAACGACCCCACTCTCTACGCCCAACGCCGCGCCCGTCTGGCAGCCCAATTGGGCGCAGGCGGCATTGCCATTGTTCCGACCGCGCCTGAGCGGCCGCGCAACCGTGACAGCGATTACCTGTACCGGCACGACAGTTACTTTTATTACCTGACCGGCTTCAGCGAACCACAAGCCACCTTGGTGATCACGGCTGAGGGGGAAACCACTTTGTTCTGCCAGCCCAAGGACGTGGAGCGTGAAATTTGGGATGGCATTCGCTTGGGGCCCGATGCGGCGCCAGCGGCTTTGGGGCTCAGCCGGGCTTTTTCATCGGCCGAACTGGCCACCCACATGCCCAAGCTGCTCGAAAACCGCAGCACGGTCTGGTACCCGTTTGCCATTCATGCGGGGCTGGAGGGGCGTATCGACAGTTGGTTGCAGTCGGTGCGAGCACGGGTGCGTTATGGGGCTTTGTGCCCAGACCAGCAGCGGGATCTGTGCAGCCTGCTCGATGAGATGCGCATGGTGAAAGATGCACACGAGCAAGACATCATGCGACGCGCCAGTGCCATCAGTGCGCGGGCACACATTCGCGCCATGCAGCGCAGTGCTGCCATGCTGCGAGCAGGACAAGAGGTGCGCGAGTACCACCTCGATGCCGAGTTGCTGCACGAGTTTCGCCAGCACGGCTCGCAGTTCCCGGCTTACGGCTCTATCGTCGCGGGCGGCGCCAATGCGTGTGTGTTGCACTACCGCGCCGACAAAGGGTTGATCTGTGACGGCGACTTGGTGCTCATCGATGCCGGGTGCGAGTTGGATGGCTATGCCAGCGACATCACCCGCACATTCCCAGCCAATGGCCGGTTCACGGGGCCGCAGCGTGCGCTGTACGACTTGGTTTTGGCCTCACAAGATGCAGCCGTGGCGGCCACCCGCGCTGGCGCCCGTTTTGTCGATCCGCATGAAGCCACAGTGGCTGTGCTGGCGCAGGGCATGCTCGATGTCGGTTTGCTCGACCGCAACCGCGTGGGCAGTGCACAAGATGTGATTGAGAACCGCAGTTACTTTCAGTTTTACATGCACCGCACAGGCCACTGGTTGGGCATGGACGTGCACGATTGCGGCAGTTACGTTGAGCCTTCGCAAGTGGGGCAGGTCAGCGAACGGCGTGACCCGCTCAGCGGCGAGATCATCAAAGACCGGCCCAGTCGCATTCTGCAAGCGGGCATGGTGTTGACCATCGAGCCGGGTTTGTATGTGCGCCCTGCGCCTGGCGTCCCGGAGAAGTTCCACAACATTGGCATTCGCATTGAAGACGATGCCATCGTGACCCCCACGGGTTGCGAGTTGATCACGCGCGGAGTGCCCGTCAAGGCCGATGAAATTGAAGCCTTGATGAAAGCCTGAGGCATGGGCCAAGCCAATCAAGCGGCGAGGACGCCAAAGGCTGCGCGCGCCGCCGGTCACGTGCTGTCCATTCAAACGGGTCGGGTGCGGCCCTTGCAGTTCGGCGATCGCAAGTACATGTCGGCCATTGGAAAGACCACCCGCGTGGGACCGGTTGAGGTCGGCGTGTTGGGCTTGCAAGGCGATGAACAAGCCGACTTGACCGTGCATGGTGGACTGAGCAAAGCCATTTACGCCCTGCCTTCAGAACATTTGCCTTGGTGGCAAGAACAACGCCAACAACGTGGCGCATCGTTGTTTGATGACGCCATGACGCCCGGTTGGTTGGGAGAGAACCTCAGCCTGCACGGCGTGAATGAAGCCACCCTGTTCATTGGCGATTGCCTGAAGTTTGAGACGGTGGTGTTGCGAGTGACGCAACCGCGCGAACCTTGCGGCAAATTCAATGCGGTGCTGGGCTATGCCCAAGCCGGCAAAGACATGGTGCAAAGTGGCCGATGTGGTTTTTATTTGGCGGTGGACGCGCCAGGCG
>JBEGTA010000113.1:0-2854 GCA_041179665.1 Pseudomonadota bacterium | reverse complement strand
GCAACACCGCCATGCGCTGGCCTTGCAGGCCCACGTCGGCCAGTTGACGAATCACGCGGCCGATGTCTTTGATGATGCTGGGCTGAATACCCTCGGTTGGCTCGTCCAAAATCAACAAACGTGGCTTGGCGGCCAAGGCCCGTGCAATGGCCAGTTGCTGCTGTTGGCCACCTGACAAATCGCCACCACGGCGGTGCAGCATTTGTTTGAGCACGGGAAACAGCTCAAACAACTCAGAGGGTATAGGCGTACCGCCCGGTTGAGTGGCCAAGCCCATCAGCAAGTTGTCTTCCACCGTCAAACGGGCAAAGATTTCTCGCCCTTGCGGCACATAACCTATGCCCGCCGCCGCGCGCTCGTAGGGCTTGGCCTGCGTCAGGTCTTGCCCATCGAGGGAGACGCTGCCGCTTTTGATCGGCACCAGACCCATGAGCGATTTGAGCAAGGTGGTTTTGCCCACACCATTGCGACCGAGCAATACAGTAACTTGCCCTTGTGTGGCGCTCAAACTCACATCGCGCAAGATGTGTGAGCCACCGTAGTACTGGTGAATGTTTTTAACTTCAAGCATGCTCAGCGTCCCAAATAAACCTCGATCACCCGCTCATCGGCCTGCACCTGATCGAGCGTGCCCTGCGCCAGCACCGAGCCGTCACACAACACCGTAACGATGTCCGAGATGGTGCGAATGAAGCCCATGTCGTGCTCCACCACCATCAGCGAGTGTTTGCCCTTCAGCGAGAGGAACAACTCGGCAGTGCGCTCGGTCTCGTGGTCGGTCATGCCGGCCACGGGTTCGTCGAGCAACAGCAATTTGGGGTCTTGCATTAGCAGCATGCCAATTTCAAGCCATTGCTTTTGCCCGTGGCTGAGCGTGCCCGCTTGCACTCGCACGCTGTCTTGCAAATGGATGGTGTGCAGCACCTCAGCCAAGCGATCGCTTTGCCGAGAGTCGAGCTTGAAGAACATCGAAGCCTTCACACCCTTAGGGGTCTTCAAGGCCAATTCCAAGTTTTCAAAGACCGTCAGATGTTCAAACACCGTGGGTTTTTGGAACTTCCGGCCAATGCCCAACTGCGCGATCTCAGGCTCGTTGTGGCGCAACAAATCGATCGTGCTGCCAAAGAAAACACTGCCTTCATCTGGGCGGGTTTTGCCGGTGATGATGTCCATCATGGTGGTCTTACCCGCACCATTGGGGCCAATAATGCAGCGCAGCTCGCCCGGTGCAATGTCGAGAGACAACTTGTTGATGGCCTTAAAGCCGTCAAAGCTCACGCTCACCTCTTCGAGGTACAAGATGCGGCCATGCGTCACGTCCACCTCATGGGCGTCTTGCATCACACGGCCATAGCCAGCGGTGCGGCCACCTGACTCGGTGGACGCCACCTGCTGCTGCGCCGCTTGGGCTAGGCGCTGTGCACCTTGCTTCAAAAGATCGGGGGTCATGCGGCACCGCCTTTCTTGTTTTTGAGTTTGGCCACCAAGCCGACCACACCTTGCGGCAAGAACAACGTCACGGCAATGAACAGCGCCCCTAAAAAGTACAACCAAAACTCAGGCGCAGTCACCGTCAACCAGCTCTTGGCGCCGTTGACCAAAAATGCGCCCACAATGGGGCCGGTCAGCGTGCCGCGCCCGCCCACCGCTGCCCAAACAGCGATCTCGATCGAGTTGGCCGCGCTCATTTCTCCGGGGTTGATGATGCCCACTTGCGGCACATACAACGCCCCCGCAATGCCACACATCACAGCCGAGATCACCCAAATGCTCAGCTTGTAAGGCAAGGGGGAATAGCCCGAAAACATGACGCGGGTTTCGGCATCGCGAATCGCCTGCAAGACACGGCCATATTTGCTGCCCACCAACCAACGCGAAAACAAATAAAAGCCAAGCAAGGTGAGTCCAGTCAAGACAAACAGCGCCATGCGCATGCTGGGCGTGGCCAAGGGCAGTTCCAGAATTCGCTTGAAATCCGTGAAGCCGTTGTTGCCCCCAAAGCCAGTCTCGTTGCGGAAGAACAGCAACATGGCCGCATAAGTCATGGCCTGGGTGATGATGGAAAAGTAGACCCCTTTGATGCGCGAGCGGAACGCAAAATAGCCAAACACAAAGGCGATGACCCCGGGCACCAAAACCACCAACAACACCGTGGCGACAAAACTGTCAGACAGCGCCCAGTGCCAAGGCAGCTCTTTCCAGTCCAGAAAAACCATGAAGTCAGGCAACTCGCTTTTGTAGTTGCCATCTTGGCCAATTTGGCGCATCAGGTACATGCCCATGACATAGCCGCCCAGTGCAAAAAACAAGCCATGCCCGAGCGACAAAATGCCGGTGTAGCCCCAAATCAGGTCCATCGCCAACGCGCATATCGCGTAGCACATGATCTTGCCGATCAAGGCGATGGCGTAATCACTCAGGTGCAAAGCGCTGCCCTCAGGCACCAGCAAATTGAACACCGGCGCCACCACGCCCACCAAGATCAGCGCCAGCAAAAAAATTGACCAGGCTTTGCGCCCCATCATGGGTGCGGCAGCGGGTAATTGAAAATTTTTCATAGTCATGCCTCTGCACTGCGACCTTTCATCGCAAAGATGCCTTGTGGGCGCTTTTGGATGAAGATGATGATGAACACCAGCACGCAGATCTTGGCCAGCACGGCGCCGGTCCAACCTTCGAGCAATTTGTTGACCAGCCCCAAGCCCAAGGCCGCATACACAGTACCTGCCAATTGGCCCACGCCGCCCAGCACAACCACCATGAACGAATCGACGATGTAGCTTTGCCCCAAGTCAGGGCCGACATTGCCGACTTGGCTCAAGGCGCAACCGGCCAAACCTGCGATGCCCGAACC